>JAHEZB010000026.1 GCA_023251285.1 Chitinophagaceae bacterium
ACCACTTGCCAACATTGAAAAGTGCTTCAATGATTTTAAAAGCGCCGGCCTTCTTGACTATAGCGTATCTGAACAGGATAATGATGCACCCATTGCCATAGTATCTGAAGAGAATTTTTCAAGAGCAGCAGATATGAGCATTTCCTGGCAATCTGCAGTAGCAGATATATTTATTACATTACCTGCTCTTACCAGTAGGGAAATTATTGTTTATGTAATCAATCACAATATTTTTAATGCACAGATCGAATCATTATTTAATGGAATTTCCTCAGTGGTGAATCGCGCTAATGATCTTTTTATCCAAACATTAGGCAGTTATCCGGATCATACTCCACATTTTGGGTTATTTATTGCATTTATAAAGATCTATTTACATGCACAGGATGATTTGAACCAATATACCCAACGGCATCTTGATTTTTATTATAAACAGGTATTACAGTTATTAAATAAAGCTCCTGAGCCCGATTCCGCGCACGTACTATTTGAACTGCAGAAGCCGGTTGATGAAAGCCTGCTTTTAAAAAGCACTTTATTCAAAGGAGGTAAAGACATTGCCGGCAAAGAAATCAGTTATACGCTGACTGAAGATATTGTGATTAATAAAGCGGCTGTATCTAAAATCCATTCCACACAAATCGTGCATGGAACAAAAGATTTATTGAAAGCTTCACCAGTGGCTAACTCCGATGATGGCCAGGGTGCAAAAATTACTTCCCCTGATAAAAGCTGGTTTACTTATGGGGATGTAAAAAAAATTAAAAATGCGCAGGCAGGCTTTGCCATTGCTTCTAATATTTTGTATCTCAATGAAGGAAGCAGGACCATCTCTGTTACAGTAAATTTTGTCTCACCTGTTCCTGCACTTTTATTTCTAAACGTCAATTGTTTTACTGCACAATTTACCGGAGCAAAAAAATGGGAAAGTATTTCTTCCCTTTCTGTAAACACAAATATTACCGGTTCCCAACTTAAATTTACGATACATCTTTCGCCCGATGATCCGGCTATTGTTCCCTATATAGAAAAAATTCATAGTCAAAATATGAATTTAGGACTACCTGTGCTTGAAATTTTTCTCGACCAGGATATAGACAACGGTATTCCTTACACATTAATTTGTAATAAAGTAATAAAGAGCATCGATATTTCGGTAAATGTAAGCGGTATAAAAAACCTGGTATTGAGTAATGATAATGGAACGATAGATGCATCAAAACCCTTTAAACCTTTTGGTGATTTTCCCGATACCGGTTCCGGCTTTTATATCGGCAGTAAAGAAATTTTTCAAAAGCCATTGACTCAGCTGGATATCATCATAAATTGGAAAAACGCTCCGCCTTCACTCAACAGTGCAATCAATTATTTGTGGCAAAATAATTTTGATAGCAAGATTTATACATCTAACATAAGCTCATCGTCAATCAGTATATCGTTTTCAGGAAGCAATGGTGCATTTGTGCCTACAGCTATTGATTTTACGCCAAATGAAAAAATTACGGCCGATACACTTGCCGGCTTTTTGCGTATCAAAATGAATGATGCCTCTTATTCTCTGGATCAACATTTAAAAGACGTTAGCACAGCATTGAGTAATGGCACCGCCCTTACCTGGGATTCCAATTCCAGTAGCTATAAAGTGACCATAGCACCTACTCCTGCACCCAAAGAAGTAGTTCTAAATAATTTATCAATTACTTATACTGCTGCTACAAGTCTTTCGTTTGATGCAAGTTCACCCGTTAATAATAATTTGTTCTATCATTTATCTCCGTTTGGGTTTGCCTGTGTCAGCAATTCACTTATTGATACATCCTCCGATATAGAAAAAACGGAAAATATAACACTGATCCAGGATATCCTAAATGAAGGTGAATTGTTTTTGGGCCTGGAAAATATTACCGGCGGGATGGTTGTTACCATCTTATTCGAGGTTGCTGATGGCAGCTCCAATCCTTTGCTTGATGTGGAAGATCTTGGCTGGTACTATCTGTCGGTCAACAACAACTGGAAACTTTTTAAAAATGCAAATATCATTGATAATACAAATAATTTTACCCAATCAGGCGTAGTAACGATTACGTTTCCTCCCGATATTGTTTCAGGAAATACGTTGCTTGAAAGTGGTTTTGCCTGGATCAAAATTACCGCGCATCCATTTGCCGATGCAGTTTGTAAAATGATACTGATACAGGCCCAAGCGGCACTTGTACAATTGGTGCAGGACGAAGCCAAAGGAATTGAATTCAGGCAATTACTTCCTGCCAATAGCATTTCTAAATTAGTAGTGAGTGATGGTGATATCAAAAAAATTCAACAACCTTTTGACTCATTTGATGGGCGCGTACGCGAAAGCGACGATCAGTTTTATGTACGGGTAAGTGAAAGGTTACGGCACAAGCAACGGGGCATTACCATTTGGGATTATGAGCACATCATTCTTGAAGAGTTCCAAAAGATATATAAAGTGAAATGTATCAATCATGCCGGCTTTTATACAAAACAGGGAGTTGATGTTTTTTGTGAAAATTTTCCGGGTCATGTCTCCGTGATCACTATTCCGGATGAAAACAATAATGCAAATATCAATCCGTTGCGGCCCTACACGCCAATTGGTTTGTTGAATAATATCACTACCTATCTGCAGAAAATTATCTCACCCTTTGTAAAGCTTCATGTAAAAAACCCGCAGTTTGAAGAAATACAACTTGATTTTAATGTGAAATTTAATAAGAATGTGGATGAAAATTTTTACACCAATCAATTAAACACTGAGATTGAGCAGTTCCTTACTCCTTGGGCATTTGACAATAAAAAAGAAATTTCTTTTGGTGGAATAATTTACAAAAGCGCTTTGATAAATTTTGTAGAAGAAAGGCCTTATGTGGATTATGTTACCTGTTTTAAAATGTACCAGTTTATTAACCGAACCGATCCGCAGAAAGATGTAGAAGAAGCGGAGGGTTCTACTGCACGCTCTATCCTCGTTTCCTACTTTGATGAAGAAAACAATATCAAACATAAAATTAAACCCGTTGAAAATTGCACTTGCTGATGGATGATTCAACTACGATATCAAGAGACAGGAAGCTTCCTTTATCGCAGGATTATGATGCTTTGCGCACGGAAGGATTAAATTACATCGAGGAACTGTCACATTTGATATGGACTGATTACAATGAACATGATCCGGGAATTACGACACTCGAAGCACTTTGCTATGCGATTACAGAACTCGGCTACAGAAGCGGCTTTGATGTAAAGGATTTGCTTACAGATAAAAACGGCGCGATCGTTGGCGGACAAGTTTTTTTTACTGCTAAAGAAATACTTACCAATAACCCCCTTACAATTGATGATTACCGGAAATTACTGATTGATCTTGATGGAGTACACAATGCATGGCTTTTTGCAGATGACTCTCAACAGGATGCAAAAGGTAATTTAATTCCCATAAATGAAGTGCCCATCTACGCTAATTGCAAGGCAGATAATTTACAGTATGATCCAACAAATGTTACTTTGTTTCTTTCAGGCCTCTACCGGGTACTCTTGGATCTTGATGATGATAATGTTTATGGCGATTTAAATAACGGGGAAGTAGTGATTGAAAATCCGGCATTGGCTGGCAGATTTTCCAAAGGTGATTTTTGGTTTTCTATTGAATTGCCGCCGTGGAAATCTGCAGATTTTATTTTTGCTGAAGCGGCTACTGACAGAAATAATATCAGCTCGGCCGTTATTAGCGGAGAGCCAAATGAATGGGTTTGTGATTTGACCCTGACAAATAATTCGTCTATTCAGTTTAAGGTGGCTTTATCTAAAAAACCTTCTACTAATACGGTTGAGACCGGTGATGTGCAATCGATGTTCTCACAGGATAATTTTCAATTTATCGCAGATTTCTTTTTGTTTTATACCAACAAAATTTCAAAAGCAAAACAAATTGTAAAAACAGCAATAAAGAGTTTGCAAGAGCATCGCAACGTTTGTGAAGATTTTGAATCGGTAACTACTGTGGATGATGAAGAAGTTGCTTTTTGTTTTGACGTTGATGTAAAACCTTCAGCTGATATTGAAAAGGTGGAAGCAGAAATATTTTATGCGATAGAGAATTATCTAAACCCCTCAGTTGATTTTTATTCTCTCAAAGAATTGCTGGATAAAAAAGTTCCGGTCGATGAAATATTTGAAGGAGTGGTATTGCAACACGGCTTTATTAATACTACTCAACTGGAAAATACCCAATTGCGCAGTGTAATTTATACATCTGATATTATAAACCTGCTCATGGATATCGATGGAGTGATTGCGATCCGCAATTTTGTAATGACTAAATATGGCGCAGACGGTAAACCGGTTCCGGGTTTTCTTGGTTTGAAGTGGTGCATGAATATTACCGCTTTCAATAAACCGGTTTTGAGCGAAGACAAATCAAAAATATTGATGTTTAAGAATCAATTTCCTTTTCTTGCAAATTACCAGGAAGTTTATGACACGATTTCTTTATTGCATGCAGAACGTTCG
The DNA here is from genome assembly GCA_023251285.1 of Chitinophagaceae bacterium. Lineage (GTDB taxonomy): Bacteria > Bacteroidota > Bacteroidia > Chitinophagales > Chitinophagaceae > Ginsengibacter. The sequence continues at coordinate 4,531 of JAHEZB010000026.1, forward strand.
CGCGCTAAATTAAATGGCCTTGAAGATGACTTGCCGGTACCTGTTGGCAAAAAGAGAAATACGGATATTTATTGGCCTGCTCAGTATGATTATCCTCAAACTTATGGAATCGGAGAAGCTGGCCTGCCAGACAATGCATCACCATTACGCATTGCCCAGCAAAGACAGTTAAAAGCGTATTTAATGTTTTATGAACAGGTGCTTGCTGATTTTTTAAGCCAGCTTACAAACGCTTATGAATTATTTTCTACAGATAATCTCGTCCATACTTACTATGCGCAATTTTTAAAAGATATAAAAGATATAGATGCAGTATATGCAAAATCCGGCTTAACTATAAAATTGGAAGACGCAATTACAAATGCTGATTCCACCATTCAGCCTAAAAACAACTGGCAATATCTTTATGAACCCAAAGATGTATTTGAAGACAGAAGGGGACGTTTTTTAGATCACTTGCTGGCAAGGTTTGCAGAGTCATTTAACGATTATGCACTAATGATGTACACGGTGAATTATACAGAAATGACAGAAGAAAAAATTGATTTTGCAGAAATAACCAACGCCAAAATACGAACACTTCAAAATTACCCTGATATCAGCAGCAACCGTGGAAAAGCTTACGATTATTTTCCGCAGGACAATAATTTTAATATTGATACATCAAAATTATGGGACACTGACAATGTTTCAGGGCTGGAGAAACGCATAGGTTTTCTTACCGGAATAAAGGATATTACACGCCGTTTTTTAAGCTGTATAAAAAATATCGATGTCATCTGTAGTGAAAAGGAAGTAGTAGTTAATGGGGAAACAAAATTGCAATGTTTTCACAGCTTCACCGTGATTTCCTTAACCGGTGTAAAATTTGTTTCTAAAGAATATGAGAAAAAATCAGATGCAGAAGAAGCTGTTCAAAAAGTAATTCAGCTTGGTTCAGATTTCAGCAATTATTCAATTAATAACACCGATCCGGTCGTAATTAATTTGTCTGACCTGCTGACAAATGTAACAGACACCGGCACTATTTTTCACAACGAAGCCGATGCACAAAATGCCGTTAATGAAATTGCCAATGAATTTAAAAAAGATTGTAACGATCCGGCAGGCTTGCATTTAATAGAACATATATTGCTACGACCCCGTGAAAAAATTTTACTTCCGGATAAAATGTTTGACCTGATGCAGGTCTGCCTTCATAATTGTGATTGTCCATGCGAACAGGATCCTTATAGTTTCCGTGCCTCAGTGATATTGCCTTACTGGCCTGAATATTTCAATAACATGGCTTTTCGTGAATATTTTGAAAATAAAATTCGTGAAGAAGCGCCTGCAAACGTAATGCTGAAAATTTGCTGGCTAAATAATGATTTGTTAACTGACTTTGAAATGCGTTACCGGGTTTGGGTTAATGCGCTGGCCAATTATACATTCGATAAAAAAGCAAATCTTAATTCTTTCAGAGATGCTAACGACCGGATGATTGAAATTCTTACCCAATTACACAGTGAATATCCACAAGCAACTTTGCACAATTGCATTGAAAGTAAGGAAGGCAGCAATACAGTCGTGCTTGGGAAAACAGTTTTAGGAACCTTTAAAAATCAATGACCATGAGTATTGCAAATACTTTTCCGTTCTTTGAAGCAGACCAGGTGCTTACTAATAATCACCTGAATTCCCTGTTCAATTATTTGGATCAGCAGGAAAGACTGTCACGCTGCAAGCTTATTGGCAGCGGAATTGTATGCGGCCTTGAAATATCGCATACGAATGATACTATTAATATAACCAAAGGTTGCGGTGTTACCTCCCAGGGTTATATTATTTTGCTGTGCGATCATACCGGTGCTAATGGATATAAATATTACATGCCATTTACCAAACCGGCTTTTCCTAATGACCTTCAGATTATTTCACAATGCGGAAATCCTGATCTTACCAATATTCCTTTTTACACCTCTTCAAATACCGGCACTTCTGCTGCCGCTGATGACATTCAATTACTGCTGACACAGGAGGATTTTAATGGTCTGACCGATAATAGCAAAGCCATTCTGTTATCGCAAGGTGGTGATTTAAGCAAATATGCTATCGTTCTTTTTTTGGATGTAACTGAGTTAAAATTAAAAAATTGCGATACCAATGATTGCAACGATAAGGGAAGCCAGATGGATTTTGAAGTAAAAGCATTATTGGTCAATAAAAATCTGCTTATTACCGGTAATAATAATGGAAACGGGAAAGTAACTTTCTCCCCGGTTGAATTGAAGCGCTACAATGTACCGGTAAACAATTTAAACTCTTCCGATGATGTATTGAATGCTTTTGTTTCACTGCTTACCAGCGATTCCATTCTTGATACTTTGGCAAATGATCTGAATTACTGTCTCACTACTTATAATCCTTTATTGAATGGTACCAGTTATTCATTTGGGACGGGAGCTGATTTCAAAAAGATCCTTGATTTTATTCGCCTTTCATTTCCAATCTACCTGCAATACGTTTATGACTTCATTTATGATCTGGTAAAAGCAGTGGAGGAATTCAGATACAAAGCCTATTCCATCACAAGCGAGTGTTGTGGTGATGAAATGAAATTTCCGTTTCATCTTACGTTAGGTGAAGCTACCACCGCCACAGGTACAGCAACAACTGCTTACCGGCAATATTTTATTTATTCGCCTTTATTTGATTCTCAAAGCACAGGTGCAAGCGAATTACGGAGCTTGCTGATGCGCATGATCTTAATGCACCAGGGATATTTATTGTTACAAAAGTCCATTCAAAAAGGATTACCCCAGGATATCAGGATCACTCCAAGCGCGTATGGCCGCAATTTTATTTCTGACCGATGCATCCCCTATTATTATAAAACGGTTTCCGATAACACGGATCTTATCACAGAAAATCTATATTATTATTGGAGTTATGAAAAAACTGAACGCGGAAATGCACAACGAAATTTAACTTACGATCCCACACCTTATAGCAATGACAATGCAATTGTGAATCCGCTTAATTATGATATTGAATGGTATAATTTTTTTAGAATTGAAGGACATATTGGTCAGACTATTACCACTGCATTGCCGGATTTAATTTCTAAAAAACAAAAATGGAATCTTCCCTTTGATGTGGTTGCCCTGAGCGCTGATTATATTGGTGCCTTACTGCAGGTCAAGGATCCAATCTGCATAATCCAGGATCTGGAATCTGATTACCGCATACTCATCGCTGAATTTATTTGCAAACTGCATGATGGTTTTTGTACGGCTGCAAGGCAAAAGTTTACTCCACCGGTTCAAATTTTTACTACTGGAATATTTAATACAAATGCTGATACAACTGCTAAGAGCAAAGCATCTTTAAATAAAAAAACATCTGCAAAATCAACAGCTGCAGCCGATGTAATATCTACAATGGTTAAACCGGTAAACATTGTGACAGACCATCCATTTATTTCCGGCCTTGTTAATGAATTCCAGGCCACGGCTTCCTATACAAAAGGTGATACTTTATCAAGATTATGCGCACCTGCCGATGGAACAGTGGGAAGTTATTACATCAGTAGTGTAAAAGCGAACCAGGGAAAGTTTGTAAATCCTGATCCCAATAATGCGCTTAACAACGCTCTTTTTCAATTTGTTGACAGTGTAGAAAGTATGTTGCAGGTTTTGATGATACAAGATCTGCCGGCCATTGATCCTACTGGTTTTAAAGGGTTATATGCCATTTTTGAAAAAGCTACAAATGCGTTAAAAGTGCTTTTACTGGGCTTGATCAATGATTTGCAAAATAAAGACACGCAGGATTCCGAAATAGATTATTTAACCGATTTGCTTTTAAATAATGCACAAGCCATTTTGCACACCTGCATTACAGAGAAACTGGAAGCCTTAAAAAATGAGTACCTGCGCAGAGTGGCTCAATACCGGTTGGCCAAAAATTTTAATTATTACTTTAAAAAACATGGAGGCATCGAACATAAAGCCGGGGTGCCAAGAGCGGGGACATTTATCCTGGTTTATCATGAAGAAAGAAGAAACCGTTTTGTAGATGTTAACTCCTTATTTATTAACAAGGAACTAAGTGATGTGTTACTGACCAATTTCCGTGAATTGTTGCAACCTGATGTAGATCTTGATACACAGGAAGCAAAAACAAAGTTGCTGGCAGTAACTACCCTATATAAAGATCCATCCTTGTATTTACAATTTAAAAATGTAATGCAGGAATATCTTGACAATTGCAATGATCTTCCACCTGATAAAAAAAATCAGATTACAACCATTATCAATCAACCCCCCGGAAATCCAACTTATCAGCTAAGCGACGGGATGATCATTGCCGATTTTTATGTCCCTTATATGTGCTGTAGTGATTGTTTGCCTATTGCCTACATTTTGCCCGAACCGGCTGCTACTGCTCCATTGCAGGTTTCACAAAGCGATCCTGTTTGCGACGGGGAAGGAAAAAATTTCACCGTAACTCTTACCGTAACAGGCGGAACACCACCTTATTCTTATACTGTAAATAATGCTGCTGCTTCAAATAATCAAATAACATTAGCGAGCGGAAGCCCTGATACAGATGTAAGTATTAAAGACAAGTCAAATCAGATCATTACTACAACCATCAAGAGTCATCAATGCCCGCAGCCTTGCAATTTGCCTTGCAACGGTTTGGCAGAAAATTGCAAATACATTTTGTGGCTTCCTAAACCTAAAGATGCGTTGAAGGACGCTATCAAACATACCACCCGGAAAGCCTTGTTGACACTTACTGATGAAAAAGGCGCCGATACTCAGATCGATCTTACTGCCGTTTTTCAGAGCATTATTGATAAAGCGAAAATCACAGAAAAAACTTTTGATGCAATTCTTGCAAAGTTGGTTGATGCAATAAATTCGGAAGTAAAAGGAAAAGCTCCTCACTTTTTGGGTGATGATAAACCGATGTTTACTTATGATGTAAATACGCCCACTAAATTCCAAAACCTTACACTGGATATTGAGAGATTCAGCTGCCATAATCTAAAACTTGAAATCGAAGCTTCTATTGCTTTCACCACACAGAACCAGTTTAAATTCGATGTTGTGGCAACCTATGACAACAATGGGGTGTTGATTCAACTGAAAAGCGAGCAACAAAATTTTGAATATACCGTGCCGAAATTCGATTGTAGTTCAATTGATAAGTGTGCAGGAACTGAAAACAAAGTGTGTAAGGATAAAGTACAGATAAAAGAAATTAATGCAGTGCGGGCTGCAGCCGGCAATCTTTCCTTTACTTTTAAAACAGCTCCGGCAGATCCTATGTTTGATACGTATTTTTGGTATTTCCATTTCGGCAATCCGTTATTTTCAACCAATTCAACGCCTGTTATTTCAGTACAAACACTTACTCCCTTCTTTGTGAGAGTAATTGGCATCAATTCTAAGACTGGCTGTTATGCTATTTTAGAGCAAACATTAAATCTGGCACAATAAAAATGCAGTGTGATTCACATATCATTCAACAGCAAAATTTCGAAATACAATTTGAAGATTTTTCAGATGGCATTGGTATTCAGAATGAGATTAAAGATCTGTTTTATGAAAAAATAATACCTGCTATGGAAGATCTTTTTGACGAAATTGTTGAAAAAAAATATACCATTTCCCTTGAAATGCTGGAAATTGATTGCGGATTACTGAACAGCAAATATTGGAAAGAAGAATTGGTGGAAGAATCGTTGGGCCATTTGAGACAACAACTGCTAATGTCTCCAAAAAAAGAAATACAAAATTCTCAGATAACGCACACTGATGCTGAATCTGCAGATTTATTTTCTACTTTTTTATTTTTTCTTAAAAATGGGTATTTTTTATGGAACAGCCGTTTCAATTCATTGAAAGATTTGGAAAAGTTGCTTTCTGAAAATTTAAACAACAAGTCAAAATTTTCTGAAAAAATAAAAGCATTGTTCAAACAAAATCCCGCTACAATAGAAAGATTCCTTTATAGCTTTTCTGAACAATTTGCTCTAATGCTTTTGGAACAATTGGCAGAAAATAAACAGGAAGAACTGGAGAAAATTAATTTGTATTTGAATAAAGGGAAATTAACTAATGCTCAAAAACATATTGCTTATTCTTTATTATTTAGAATGTTTTCTGAGAATGTGGTTGAAGCCAAAGAATTTTATCCGGAATTCGCGGCAGCTATTGCCAGCCCGAAAAAAGAAAAACAATTGAAAAAAGGAAGTAATTCAGAAGAAAAAAACATGGAGAAAGAATCTATATATGTACAAAATGCAGGCCTCGTATTGTTGCACCCATTCTTACCCGAATTATTTGGGAAGATCGGCCTGTGGGTTGATAAACAATGGAAAGATACTTCTTCCCAACATATTGCTGTACAGGTTCT
>JAHEZB010000528.1 GCA_023251285.1 Chitinophagaceae bacterium
TCGGCATTTCCATTTACCAAAACATCGATCAGCGTACTTTCTTCACCATCGCTCAACGGCGAATCCATACTTACGTGCCTTGAAGTCATCCTCATCGATGCAGATACTTCTTCAACATCAATATTCAGTACTTCTGCGATTTCTTCTATTGTGGGCGCACGTTCAAATTCCTGTTCCAGCTGTGAATAGGTGCGACTGATGCGGTTTGTAAGCCCTACTTTATTTAATGGTAATCTTACGATTCTTGATTGTTCGGCAAGTGCCTGCATAATGCTCTGACGTATCCACCACACACCGTAAGAAATAAATTTAAATCCTCGCGTTTCATCAAAACGCTGGGCTGCTTTTATCAATCCCAGATTTCCTTCATTGATCAGATCCGGAAGCGTTAATCCCTGGTTTTGGTACTGCTTGGCCACGGAAACCACAAAACGTAAATTGGCTTTTGTAAGTTTGTCGAGCGCCTTTTGATCGCCTTGCTTTATAAGCGTGGCTAATCTTACCTCTTCTTCCGGGCTAATCATTTCAACCCTTCCTATTTCCTGTAAATATTTTTCAAGACTTTCACTTTCACGATTGGTAATAGATTTCGAGATCTTTAATGAACGCATACTCATGATTGTTATTTAAATGGGTAGAAGAGGTATTTCTCTCTTCGGATTATTTTTATGAATAACAAACGAAACTTTATTATTTTAAGTATGTGTTAAAAAAAATATTACTTGTTTTTATTTGCAGAAATCCACTTTTCAGTATAAAAAGCCTTTTAAAAAAAATAAATTATTAAAAAAAAAGATAAATGTGGCGTGTGGGTTAAATTATTTTCTATTATTGCAGATAATGACTTTACCAATTTATAAGATGAGTAAGAAAATAAAGTATACTGTCGAATACCCGGTGAGATGTTCTCCTGCGATATTATTTGAATTCCTTTCTACTTCTTCGGGGTTGCAGGAATGGTTTGCAGACAAAGTAGAAGACGAAGCAGGGGTATTCAGGTTTTCGTGGTCAGGCGCTGCAGAAGAGGCACAAGTAGTAGAAATGGAAGAAAATAAATTAATAAAATTTCATTGGACAGATTCTGGGAAGGATGAATATTTCCAATTCATGATCGACAGGTCGGAAGTTACCAGTCAAACGATTCTCGTCATTACAGACTTTGCAGAAAAGAAAGATATTAAAGACCAGAGCCAGCTTTGGGAAACGCAGGTGAAAGAACTTTTTCACCGTTTGGGCAGTTGATTTTTTTTTTAATAATATTCATATTCTTAAAAGCTTTTAATCCCGGCACACTATTTCTTGTTAGGAAAATATTTGAAAAGTTTCTATTACTAAAGCATCCGTAATTATTTTTTTCCTGCATTTTTTCGGAACGCTTTATAACTATAATCCTTCCAGTAATTCGATCACCTTTTCTTTTTTCAAAATTAAATATCCGAGACGGTCGTTGCTCACGCCTTCTTTTAATTGGTAATTAAAAATCAGGTTTCCATCCGTAACTTCTGTTTCAAAATATTTGAAATCTATATTTGGATAACCTTTTAAATTTTCACCAATCTGGTAAAGATGTGTCGATAATATAAACAAGGACCGTTTTATTTTAATTAAGCCTTCAATCACGACTGTGCTGCATTTCATAGCGTCTTCCACATTCGTTCCTTTAAATAATTCATCAATTAATATCAGCCATTTTCTTTTATCATTTACTTTTAAAATCGTGTTTTTTATTCGCTGCACTTCGTTATAAAAATAACTTTCTCCTTTTACAATATTATCCACCACGTTGATATTGCTGAGTAATCCATCAAACAACGAAAGCTTCATGCTTTCTGCAGGAACGCCCAATCCGATATGTGCTAAAAAAACAGCGCTGCCAACTGCTTTTATAAAAGTGCTTTTGCCCGCCATGTTTGCGCCGGTCAGAAAAATAAAATTGTGATTCTGATTTAATTCAACGTCATAAGCCACCGGCTCATGTAATAAAATATGATACAATTCTTTTGCTTTTAAAACCGGCTCCTCGGAAGAAATGAAAACAGGAAATGATAATTTAAGTTCGTTTACTGCGATGGCCATCCCATACCAGGCATCTAATTGCGAATAAAGATCAACGAGCTCTAAAAAGTTTTGCTTGTAGTGATAACGGATATAATATGCAAATGACAACATTTCATGATTAGAAAGGTCAGCCGCTTTTTCAAAATTTGATATGCTATGAAACTGATGCCTTTCTATAAGCACCTGCGCTTTTAGTAAAACCTTTTTCAAATTCAAAGGTGTATCATCATTTAAAAACGCAGCTACAATCTGTTGCATTCTTTTGATAAAATCAAAGGCGTGGCCAATAGAATATTTTATAAGGGAAAAATCAGGACCATGGAGTAATTTATAAAAATATGCGGTTAAAGGTGTTGGCCTTGTCGGTGGTTCATCTATCGAAGATTCATAAAATTTATAAATCATCATTACCGTACCATTGCTTACTAAAAGTGGCCACTTGTCTTTGTTTGCGGCGATTAATTGCAATGTTTTCTGAACATTTTTTATCGACTCAATATCACTTAAGGACTTGTTGAATATCTGTCTTAATTTTTCACGTCCGCCGATCGTTCTGGTAAAATTTAATTTATCGAAAACAGAGAATTCATCTTCATGATTGAAAATGGAAAGGTCATGTAAAGTGGTTTTGTCTGTTTCCATAAAAATTTAATTCTTGATTTTCATTTTTCAAAATTCATTCTTTCTCCTTTTATAGATTCATTGAACGAGGTATTTCCCTGCCCGACTTTGTCATCCAGGCGGCCATAAACACAATTTCCATTTACAAAAGTATAAGTTATCTCTGCCGGAAAAGTAAAACCGATCAGAGGGCTCCATCCGCATTTGTATAATATATTTTCTTTTGTTACAGTCGTTTTTTTATCTAAATCAACAACAACCAGATCTGCAAAATATCCTTCACGAATATAACCGCGATCTTTTATTTTAA
>JAHEZB010000529.1 GCA_023251285.1 Chitinophagaceae bacterium
ACACCAACATCATCATGGGTGGTATGTTGATCATTTATACCGTTACGGGTGGAGCCAGGGCGGTGGCTCATACACAAAAGCTTCAATTGATCATTATTATAGTTGGAATGTTGATCGCCGGATATCTGGTCGTTCATCTGATGCCCGAAAATGTTGGATTTTTAGATGCTTTGCATCTTGGCGGAAAGCATGGAAAAATGAATATTATCACATCCGGAGAAACTGCAAAAGGTTTTGACTGGAAAGATAAATACAATATCTGGAGCGGAGTTATCGGTGGCTTTTTTCTTGCGCTTTCTTATTTTGGAACCGACCAAAGCCAGGTGGGACGCTACTTAACTGCCAAAAATAACCGGCAGGGAAAATTGGGGTTGCTTATGAATGGAATTGTAAAAGTGCCGATGCAATTTTTGATTTTGATGTTAGGCGTGCTCGTTTTTTCTTTTTATCAATATAATAAAGCTCCCATTCATTTCAATGAAGTGCAAATAGAACGAGCAAAAGAAACGGGTTATAAAAATGAATTACTAAGCCTTGAAAACACTTACGCCTCCATTTCACCGGAAGATAATTTGCAAAAGACAAAAATCAAGAATGAATATGCATCAGTACTTTCGAAAGCATTGCCAGGTGAAGATGTAAATGATACCAATTATATTTTTCTTCGTTTTGTGATTGATTATTTGCCGAAAGGTTTGGTCGGTTTATTAATTGCGGTTATTTTTTTAGCAGCCTGGGGAAGTATTGCAGCAGCGTTAAATGCGCTTGCATCCTGCACGGTTGTGGATATTCATAAAAGATTTTTCAAAAAAGAACTAACGCAAAAACAGGATTACAACATCTCTAAATTTTATACTTTTTTATGGGGACTCTTCTGCATTCTTGTTGCAGAATTTGCAGGAAACCTGGGGAATAGTTTAATAGAAACCGTAAATATTTTAGGCTCTTTATTTTATGGCGTTATCCTTGGAATTTTTATGGTTGCTTTCTGGTTCAGAAGAATAAAAGCCAACGCACTTTTTTATGGTTCTGTTATTTCAGAAGTGTTTATAATTCTCATTTACAAAGCGGATGTGATCTCGTTTTTATGGCTTAATGTGATTGGCGCAATCCTGGTAATATTAATTGGATATTTATTACAAGGATTGATGGGTAATTCATTTTTAAAAATAAAGCACCGAGAAAAAGAGGTCGGAATTGGAGCGTCCGAATTATGAGAAATCGTTCACAGTAAAAGAACAAATTGTCGGATAATGTTTTGTTGTAATCAAGATAAATTGCTGCGAGGGCCAATCATTTGCAAACACCAAATATCACAGTAAATCAAGAAATAAGTAAGATTTTCGTTTATAATCTTCCAATTACGTTGATAGAAGAAAAAAAATTAAAAAATAATTTGCGTAGTTAAATAACTACATTTATATTTGTAGTCAAATAGCTACACAATGAATTTACGACGCGATGTTTTCCAGGCAATAGCAGATCCAACAAGAAGGGCGATACTTCTGCTGGTAGCCTCGCAAACCATGACAGCCGGTGCAATCGCGGCAAACTTTGACACAGCTCGGCCGACAGTTTCAAAACATTTGCAAATACTTACCGAATGCGAATTGCTTCAACAAGAGCAAAACGGCAGAGAAATTTTCTATCACATCAATGCAGCAAAAATGAAAGAGGTTTCTGATTTTATTGAGCCATTCAGACAAATGTGGGACGACCGTTTCAACAAGTTGGAAGCAATCATGAAAAAGCAGAAAACTAAGTAACTGAAAAAAGTGATTGCTTTTAAAGCAGCACTAGAAAGATGGTCTTAAACAGATTAAAAAATATCGTGAAGCAGAAATCACAATAAAAAACGGGAGCCACCGAAAATCCAAAAGAGTAGGACGATAAAAACAAATATTATGAACAAGGGCATTAACACAATTATTTATCCGGTTGCGGATGTAATGGAAGCAAAAAAAGTATTTCAAAAATTTTTAGGCGTGGAGCCTTACTCTGACCAACCGTATTATGTTGGTTTCAAAATTAATGATCAGGATGTTGGGTTTGTTCCAAAGAGTCCGGGAGCAGGAATGACACCATATTATCATGTTGACGACATTAAGAATAGTTTACAAATTTTACTTGATGGTGGCGCTGAAATCGTGCAGGACATAAAAAACGTGGGAGGAGAAAGATTAATTGCCAGTGTAAAAGATAAGGACAGTAACATTATCGGACTTATTCAAAACTAAGAAGATAAAAATGGAACAAAAAACGAAAATCAATGCCGAAGAAGGCAAACAGGACTTGATGATCACCAGGGAATTTGACCTGCCGGTGGATCTACTTTTCAGAGCTTATGTAGAACCGGAAATAGTAGAACAATGGATGGGCACAAAAGTGTTAAAACTGGAAAATAAAAAACATGGCAGTTATCAATTTGAAACAAAAGACAAAAATGGAAATGTCGTATTTCAGTCCAATGGTGTAATTCATGACCTGATTTCGAACCAAAAAATCACCCGCACATTTGAAATGGGAAATACGCCTTTTGGTGTTCAGCTGGAAATCTATGAATTTGAAAAAATTTCTGACGATACGAGCAGGCTGAATATGCATGTAATATATGAATCGGCGCAGCAAAGAGACCAGGTATTGAAGTTACCGTTTGCACAGGGTATCAACATGGCTCACAACCGTTTGCAGGATGTCCTGAACAAATTAAAATAACGCTTTACGATAGCTGTGCTTACAGAATTCTCTTCATTGAAAGTATCAGCATTTGGAGATAGAAAAATTGTTACTTTAGGGAATAAATGAATTGTATGAGCGCTAAAAAAAAGTTGCCACCCGATGAAGTTGATAAACTACTCAGAATATTAAAGACACGTTTTGAGAAAAACATGAACCGTCATAAATCCGTTGAGTGGCATGAAATACAGCAAAAGCTGGAAGCCAATCCGGCGAAATTCTCGTCACTCAGTGAAATG
>JAHEZB010000027.1 GCA_023251285.1 Chitinophagaceae bacterium
ATTACGATTACGCCTACAATCTCAGATTAGGAATGTTGCTCAGTGTTTTTGTTGGATATTTTTCACCATTACTTGGTATTGGTGGTGGAATTATTCATGTGCCCGCAATGGCCGAGTGGTTGTTATTTCCTGTGCATATTGCTACGGCCACTTCCCATTTTATTTTGGCGATTATGAGCACGGTAAGTGTTATCGTTCATTATCTGCAGGGAAATTATAATAATCCTTTGGTGGTAAAAATGGTTATCGGGATTGTTATTGGTGTAATTCCGGGTGCGCAACTTGGCGCTTTTTTATCGAGGAAAATTAACGGGAAATATATCATCAAGGCGCTCGCTGTTTCTATTGGCATTGTCGGAATTAAAATTCTCATTACCAGGTTTTCATAAACATTTTTACTTCATAATATTGAACGTTACAAACATGGTGATTACAAATAAAGAAAATAGTCCCAACAGAAAAATAATATCTGCAATATTTTCATAACGCTCACTTCTTGCATTTTTACTTCTCATAGAAAGAAAAGAAAGCACACTGCTTATCATAAACATAATGATGGCAACAGATGTAAATTCATCAATAAAAGTTTTACCATCCAAATGCAAAATCCTAAGTGAAGTGAGAACGATAAAACAAATACCTAATAAATTGGAGGAAGTGGTTAAAATATGTGAAGATTCGTCGTTGTTTTTTTCTTCCATCTTTGAGCTGTTTTGTGCGAAAGGAATTTTTAATTAAAGAAATCGAAGGTCATAATTTGACGATTGGTTTTTGTCATTCCTTCGTTTTTCATTTACAATCATTTGTTAAGGAAAAGTGCAGCAGAATAGTTGGGGATTCATGTTTCAGCAGAAGAAGAAATATTCAAAGTTTTTAATCTTGCAGAATGACATTCAATAAAAAAGGCTGTTTCTCACAGCCTTTTTTAATAAGACGCCTCCCCCAAAAAGCTATCTTCCGCTTGACCTGTCGTATTCGGGGTGCTGCTCTTTCTATGTACTTTCGTGGATGGTTCGGCCGTGTGGTTTTTCCTGGTTTTTGAAGCCGACATTTTTGAATGAGATGTAGAAGTGGTAGTACTTTTGCCTTCAGAACCTTTATTGCTCAGGCCATTATTCCGCGCATTTGTTGCATGAATTCTGCTGTTGCGTGGTAGTGTAGTAGCAGAATGTATTCTGTGATGTGGCGGTTTCGTAATTGTTTGTTGATTATTGGAACTTTGTGTGCCTGCAGAACTTCCCGTGCCCGTACCGGTTGTTTGACACACCGCGCTCATTGTAAGAAAGATTGCAAGAACGGATAACGCCCACATTTTCATGATGATATTTTTTAGATTTACTTATAGTATTCATTCTAATTTTATGCCATCTGTTTTTTTATAGTAGTTTATTGAGTTTTGGGTATACAAAGATGCACTTGTAAAAAAATGTAGAATGCACGCTTCAAATATTAGCATCACGCTTGCCAGTAAATGAACAAATAACGTGATTTTGATTTTAGATTTACACGAATTTCCTTAAGACGCCAATGAATTTTGAAGCAATAAAAAAATTCTAAAAGCCAATAAAACCGTACATTTAAATATTAATTCAAATTTAAAACTTAACAAAATGTTTGATGAAATTCTGAATTTAGTAAAAGAACATTTGGGCAATAACCCCCAAGTTGCAGCGGCGATTCCTCCAGGCCAGGAAGATGCAGTGCATAAGGAAATTGCTACTCATGTTGCTAATAGCTTGCAAAACCAACCCGCAGCTGAAAGTGGTGGATTTGGTGGAATACTTTCAAAATTAGAAGGCAGTATTGCAGGCGGTGGTACAATTACAAATGCTATTGAAGGCGGATTGGTAAATAGCCTTACTACAAAGTTTGGTCTTCCACCTTCTGTAACAGGAGCTATAGCAGGCGCTCTTCCGGGCTTATTGCAGAAATACATGAATAAGAAAACAGAGAATCCCCCATCATAAATTCAACAGCGCGAGTGATATTGTTCAAATAACATTTCATCCATTTTCTGCGCACCCGATTCAATCTAAAATAATATTATAAAAAGAGGCAGGAACTTTTCCTGTCTTTTTTTTTAAACAGAATACTTTTTATAAAAATTGTTTTCAAACATTAGGTATAACATTTATTAAAGCCGGAACATCTTTTTCTCTTATGGATAATTGATATTGCTGCCTTACTTTTGCAGAATTAAAATTCCAATTTTGATATACACATTTTTACAAGCACAGAGTGTAAACAGCACATCCAATTACTTACCCATCGGCATCCAACTCATCTTCGCGGCAATATTATTATCGTTGATGATCTATGGAACCAGTGTTTTGGGGCCTAAAAGAAATACCGCTGATAAATTAGAAAATTTTGAAGGTGGAATAGAGATCCAGGGAAATGCGAGAAAACCAATCGCCGTTAAATATTTCCTTGTTGCAATTTTGTTTGTTTTATTTGATGTGGAAGTTATTTTCTTTTATCCATACGCTGTTAATTTCAGGGAATTGGGATGGCAAGGATTTGGTGCTATTTGTATGTTTATTGCGTTTTTCCTGGCCGGATTTATTTACATCATAAAAAAAGGCGGCCTGGATTGGGAAGGGGAAAGCTAATGTGAAAATGTGAAAATGAGAAAATTGTGAAAAGGTGAAAATGAAACCTATTAAAAATATTAATAAAATAAAATTAGCTAATTAGCACTTTAGCTAATTGGCCAATCAGCTAATTAAAAAAAATTATGGCACGTCCTGTTCAATATAACATTACCGATAAACCTTTAGAAAAGCCATACTCAATCGTTCAGGGGCCTGAAGGTTATATGGGTGAAGGTTTTTTTGCTTCCAAACTGAGCGATGTGGTTGGTTTGGCAAGAAAAAATTCTATCTGGCCTTTGCCTTTTGCTACAAGTTGTTGCGGTATCGAATTTATGGCTTTGATGGCATCGCACTATGACCTCGCAAGATTTGGTTCAGAAAGAGTCAGTTTTACTCCCCGTCAATGCGATCTTTTAATGGTAATCGGAACTATTGCAAAAAAAATGGCGCCCGTTGTAAAACAGGTTTATTTGCAAATGGCCGAGCCACGCTGGGTTTTAGCAATGGGAGCCTGCGCCAGCAGCGGTGGTATTTTTGATACTTATTCTGTTTTGCAGGGAATAGACCAAATTATTCCGGTAGATGTGTACGTTCCTGGTTGCCCGCCACGCCCTGAAGCAGTTATTGACGGCTTTTTGAGAGTGCAGGAACTGGTTGGTAGCGAAAACTTAAGAAGACGTAATTCTCCAAAATATAAAGAGTTGATGGAAACTTATGGAATACAATAGTGATTTGTGAGAAGTGAATGCTGGGTATGAGAATCAGGAAATAAGAATAAGAAATAAGAATTTAGAAATATGGCTTTAACGAATGAAATTATCAGGAGCAGATTGATGGAAAAGTTTGGTGAGCAATTGACTGGATGGGAAGAACCGTATGGCATGCTTACTTTTACCTCGGATAAAGATTTGAATCTGAAAGTGCTTCAATTCCTTTATGACGATGTTGAATTAGGTTTCAAATTTATGACTGATTTGTGCGCAGTTCATTATCCAAACGAAGAAGGAAAAGAACTGGCAGTCGTGTATCATTTGCACAACATGAAGGAAAATGTTCGCATCCGTTATAAAATATTTACCGGGATTGAAAAGCCGGATGTTTACACTGCCTCTGCTCTTTTTTCTGCTGCTAATTGGATGGAAAGGGAAACGTATGATTTTTTTGGGGTAAATTTTCTGGGCCATCCTAATTTAAAAAGAATTTTAAATATTGATGAAATGGATTATTTCCCGTTAAGGAAAGAATATCCTTTAGAAGATCAAAAGCGCATAGATAAAGACGATGAGATGTTTGGCCGCGATTGACGATTTTGTTGAAATAATAAATGAAATTCTACCTATTTGTTTGTTTACTGTAGTTATAAAAGTGAAAGAATAAAAAATGAGTGAACACGTAACTTTACCGGAAGGAAATGTTGAAAAACATACAACCACTATAAATCTCGGTCCTACACATCCTGCCACTCATGGTGTGTTTCAAAACATTATCGAGCTGGATGGCGAAACAATTGTAAGTGCCGAACAAACGGTTGGTTATATTCACCGTGCGTTTGAAAAAATAGCCGAACATCGCGCTCCTTACCAGATTACCCCGCTTACCGACAGATTAAATTATTGTTCTGCTCCATTAAATAATTTTGGCTGGCACATTACCTGCGAAAGATTGCTTGGAATTAAAATTCCAAAACGCGTTGATTATTTACGCATTATTATCATGGAACTAGCCAGAATTTCAGATCACCTGATTTGCAATTCAATTGTAGGAGTCGATTCGGGCGCTTTTTCAGGCTTCCTCTATCTGATGCAATACCGCGAGCTGATCTACGAGATTTATGAAGAGATCTGTGGTTCGCGGCTCACAACAAACATGGGAAGAATTGGCGGTTTTGAACGGAATTTTACCAACCAGGCTTTTGAAAAACTGGAAAGATTCATGAAAGAATGGCCGCCGGCTTTGAAAGAGTTTGACGAAATGTTTGTGCGTAACAGGATCTTTATGGATCGCACGATTGGTGTCGGTCCTATTTCTGCAGAACGTGCGTTGAATTATGGGTTTACCGGCCCTAATTTAAGAGCGGCAGGAGTTGATTATGATGTGAGGGTTCATACGCCATACAGCAGTTACGAGGATTTTGATTTTACCATACCTGTTGGTTCTACCGGTGATTGTTACGATCGCTTTTTGGTTCGCGACCAGGAAATGTGGCAGAGTATGGAAATCATCAAACAAGCTTACCAAAAAGTACAGGAATTTAAAGGCGCTGAAGCAGAAGTTTATCATGCAGATGTTCCGGATTTTTATTTGCCTGATAAGAAAGATGTCTATACAAAAATGGAAGCGCTGATTTATCATTTTAAAATAATTATGGGTGAAACTGCATTGCCGGTAGGTGAAATTTATTCTTCTATCGAAGGAGCAAACGGAGAACTCGGATTTTATTTAATAACAGATGGTGGAAGAGCGCCGTATCGCCTGCATTTTAGAAGGCCTTGCTTTATATATTACCAGGCATATTCTGAATTGACCAAAGGCGGTTTGTTGAGTGATGCAATCATTACGATGAGTAGTTTGAATCTGATAGCAGGAGAACTGGATGCATAGTTCCTGTATGTTTTAAGGGAATACAAAAAGTAGGTTTGAAAAGAAAACGATGTGAAGAAGAATAAAAAGAAATAAAACCAAATGAGTGTACAATTTTCACCAGAAAAATTAGATAAAGTAAACGAACTGATAAAACAATATCCCGAAGGGAAAAGCAAGAGTGCTTTATTAGGCGTGCTGCATATGGCGCAGGAAGAACATGGATGGCTGAGTGTGAATACTATGGATTATGTGGCTTCTTTATTAAACCTGGAACCGATTGAAGTGTATGAAGTGGCCAGTTTTTACACGATGTTTCATTTGAAACCAGTAGGAAAATATGTGTTTGAAGTTTGTCAAACCGGTCCTTGTATGCTAAGAGGCTGCGACAATATTATTGAGTACATTAAACAGAAATTAAATATTGAAGTAGGGGAAACAACAGCCGATGGAATGTTTACCTTAAAGACGGTTGAATGTCTCGGAGCTTGTGGCTATGCGCCAGTGATGCAGATGGGTAAATATTATAAAGAACATCTGACACCTGAAAAAGTGGATCAGATAATTGAAGAATGCAGAAATAACAGCGCAAGAAACAATTAAACATTTTCATATGGAAGCAATTATTCCTTATTTGACTTTTAATGGCGATGCTGCCGAAGCACTTGATTTTTATAGCAAAGCATTAAGTGGCGAAGTGGTTTATAAGCAAACTTTTGGAGAATCACCGATGCAATCTTCCGAAAGCCAGAAAGATAAAGTCATGCACGCCAGCTTTAAAGCGGGTGATTTGAATTTTCTGGTCTCTGATTCAATGCAGGGGCAATCTGTAACTTCCGGAAACAATTTATCATTATCATTAAATTTTAATGATGCCGATGAAATGAATAAAACATTTTCTGCATTATCTGTAGGTGGAAAAGTTACCATGGAATTGCAGGATACTTTTTGGGGAGCAAGATTTGGAATGTTGCACGATAAATATGGATTTAACTGGATGTTCAATCATGATTATAAGAAATAGATAAAAGTGGCAAACTGAATTTTCAATGATAACCATTAATGAATGATAATGAAACCATAATAAAAAAAGTAAAAGAAATTGTGCATCGCTACGATTTACATGCTGATATTATTTTATTTGGCAGCCGGGCAAGAGGCGATTATCACGAAGAAAGCGATTGGGATTTTTTAATATTAAGTTCATTGCCTGAAAGCGAAGAATTAAAACGTAAAGTAAGAAGAGATATTTTAGAAGAAATAGAATGGAAAACATTTGAAGTAATACAAACAATTTGGCATAATAAAAAAGAATGGGAAAATGAATATGCAGTTACAAATATTTATGAGAGCATAAAGGAAGAAGGAATTATTGTATGAATCAAAAGGCAGATTATATAAATTATAAGTTTAAGAGAGCGGATGATGCTATAAAAGCTGCTGAGGTATTAATAAAGGAGGGTTTCTGGTTAGATAGTTTGTCCAAAATTTATTATGCCGCTTTTTATGCGGTAAATGCGTTATTGATAAATATGGAATTAAATCCTAAAACTCACAATGGCACAAAAAGTTTATTTCATAAGGAGTTTATTTTAAAAGGCTTAATAGACAAGAAATTTGGGTTTTTATATGACCATTTATTAGCAAAAAGATTTGAAGCAGATTATGAGAATTTTGCACTGATAGATGAAAAGGAAGTTCCCGAATATTTAAAAAGCGTAAAAGAATTTATTTTAAAAGCAAAAGAAATAGTAAGCTCTAAATAATAGAAAGGAGACTATAGCAATGTCAAAAAAATTATTATTAAAGAACATCAATGTCCCCGGCATAAAAAATTTTGATGTGTATCGCCGTGAAGGCGGTTATCAAAGTGTGGAAAAAGCTTTGAAAATGCAAACCGGCGATATTGTGGAAGAAGTAAAGAAAAGCGGGTTGAGAGGCCGCGGTGGTGCTGGTTTTCCTACTGGCATGAAATGGAGTTTCCTGGCGAAGCCGGAAGGTGTTGCGCGTTACCTCGTATGCAATGCCGACGAAAGCGAACCTGGAACTTTTAAAGACCGCTACCTGATGGAATACATTCCGCATCTTTTGATAGAAGGAATGATCGTTTCTTCTTATGCATTGGGCAGCAGTGTTTCCTACATCTACATTCGTGGCGAATATGATTGGGTCGCAGATATTGTGCAGGAAGCCATCAATGAAGCAAGACAAAAAGGTTTTATCGGAAAAAATATTTTAGGCAGCGGTTTCGATTGTGAAATTTACATTTATCGCGGAGCCGGAGCTTATATCTGTGGTGAAGAAACGGCTCTTTTGGAAAGTCTTGAAGGTAAAAGAGGATTGCCAAGAATTAAACCTCCGTTTCCTGCAATAAAAGGAGCCTGGGGTTGCCCGACGGTTGTGAATAATGTAGAAACAATTTGTGCCGTTGTTCCAATAATAAATGAAGGTGGAGAAGCTTATTCAAAAATAGGTATAGGAAGATCTACCGGAACAAAACTCATTTCTGCGTGTGGAAATATTAATAAGCCGGGCGTTTACGAAATTGACATGACCATCACCGTAGAAGAATTTATTTACAGTGATGAATATTGTGGTGGCATCGAAAATGGAAAAAGATTGAAAGCCTGCATTCCGGGAGGATCTTCAGTTCCTATTTTGCCTGCAAATCTTTTACTCAGAACTGCCAAAGGCGAACCGCGATTGATGAATTATGAAAGTCTGGCTGATGGTGGTTTTATCACTGGAAGTTCGATGGGTTCCGGGGGATTCATTGTCCTGGATGAAGATCAGTGCATTGTAAAACATACTTACACGATTTCCCGTTTTTATCATCATGAAAGTTGTGGCCAATGTTCACCCTGCCGCGAAGGAACCGGATGGATGGAAAAAATATTTTACAATATTGAAAATGGAAGAGGAAAGATGAAAGACATCGATCTTCTGTGGGACGTACAAAGGAGAATTGAGGGAAATACCATTTGTCCGTTTGGAGATGCTGCTGCGTGGCCTGTTGCCGCTGCTATCAGGCATTTCAGGGATGAATTTGAATGGCATATTTTAAATCCGGAAGAATGTTTGGTTAGAAATTATGGATTGGCAAATTATGCGGATCCATTGGAAGCAGTGGCTTCCTAATTGAAAAAGATTAAAAATTAATTTGCAATGGCTGAAGAACAAGAATTATTTAAAGTAACGATAGATGGCATCACAGTAGAAGTTCCCAAGGGGACAACTATTTTAAATGCCGCGCGCAAAATCGGTCCGCAAGTAGCTCCGCCAACGATGTGTTATTATAGCTCTCTCGAAGGAAGCGGTGGTAAATGCAGAACCTGCCTGGTAGAAGTTGCTGCGGGTTCTACCAAAGACCCGCGCCCCATGCCTAAGTTGGTAGCTTCGTGCAGAACAGAAGTAATGGATGGAATGATCGTAAAAAATGTAACAAGCGAAAAAGCTTTGGATGCACGCAAAGGAATTGTTGAATATTTATTGATCAATCATCCTTTAGATTGCCCGATCTGCGACCAGGCGGGTGAATGTTATTTGCAGGATCTTAGCTACGATCATGGAACAGAGGGAACACGCTATGAATTTAAAAGAAGAACATTTGTAAGGGAAGATATCGGCCCATATATCCAGCTTCACATGACAAGATGCATTTTATGTTATCGTTGCCTGATGGTGGCCGATCAGTTGACAAATTCCCGTTCACAAGGGATTTTACTTCGTGGTGATTCTTCTGAAATTTCTACTTATATCTCCAAAGCCATTGAAAATGATTTCAGTGGAAATATGATTGATGTTTGTCCGGTTGGGGCTTTAACAGACCGTACTTATCGTTTCAAAAACCGTGTTTGGTTTTTAAAACCCGTAGATGCTCACAGAGATTGTGATAAATGTTGCGGAAAAGTTACTTTATGGAATCGGGGCGAAGAAGTATTTCGTGTTACTTCAAGAAAAGACCCTTGGGGAGAAGTGCAAAAAATAGATGGAAAACCGGCGTGGATTTGTAATACCTGCCGGTTTGAAAAGAAAAATACTGCTGATTGGATCATAGAAGGGCCTACAAAGGTGAACCGTCATTCTGTTATTTCTACCAATCATTATTTAAAAAAAGTAGTTCCGCCCGATCCTTTAAATAAAGTACTCAACGGCCGTTCTCCGATCCTGATGATGGATATCAATGAGGTAAGCCAGGTAAATGAGCCTGATATTGATTTGAGTATTTTACCCGGCCCCGCGACTTCTAATACTTTTATTGAACATGATGAGAAAAGGGAAATTAAAGAAACTGCAGCCGAAAGATTATCTATAAATGACCATAAAAAACCATAATTAAAATTTTAGTTTTTACCATGTATCAAAACCAAATTCTTTTAGCCATCGACTGGATTTTATTCACCGAAAAACTTGTTTTAATTATCGTTGTGGTAATGGTTTCTCTTTTTGTTGCTATGTATTCAACTTATGCTGAACGTAAGGTAGCGGCATTTATGCAAGACAGGATCGGCCCAAACAGAGCGGGTCCATTTGGAATTCTTCAACCGATGGCAGATGGATTAAAATTGTTTTTTAAAGAAGAAATTGTTCCTAATTTTTCTTCTAAATTCTTATTTATTCTTGGTCCAATTCTCGCCATGCTTACCGCCATTATGGTTAGTGCGGTTATTCCATGGGGCGATAAGCTATTTATTTTTGGCCGCGAAGTGACTTTGCAGATAGCAGATATCAATATTGGGATTTTATACATTTTTGGAGTTGTTAGTTTGGGGGTTTATGGAATTATGATTGGCGGCTGGGCAAGTAATAATAAATTCTCCCTGCTTGGAGCGATGCGTGCCGCTTCGCAAATTATCAGCTATGAACTTGCTTTGGGAATTACCTTGATTGCTTTATTGATGATAACCGGCACATTGAGCCTGAATGAAATGGTAGCACAGCAAAAAGATAACTTATGGAATATATTCCTTCAACCTTTGGGATTCTTAATCTTCCTTATTTGTGCTTTTGCTGAAACCAATCGAACTCCATTCGATTTGCCGGAAGCTGAAAATGAATTGATGGGAGGTTATCATGCGGAATATTCTTCGATGAAACTGGGATTTTATTTATTCGCTGAATATGTAAACATGTTTTTGAGTGGCGCGGTGATGACTACATTATATTTTGGCGGTTATGATATTCCTTTTGTAAACGATGCAAATCTCGTTCATACTATTGGGCAAAATTGGGTAACGATCATTGAAGGAGGTGTTTTTTTTATTAAAATTTGCCTCTTTATTTTCTTTTTTATGTGGGTAAGATGGACGGTTCCAAGGTTTCGTTACGATCAGCTGATGAATCTCGGATGGAAGATCTTATTGCCACTGGCGCTTTTTAATATGCTGGTTACCGGCGCATTAATTTTATTAAGACAAAATCACTGGCATTTCTAAAACTTAACGATACTTTTGCAGCGTTAAAGAATAGAAGCCAGATTAAATATCGTGAAATGGAAGCATTAACAAATAGAGTGAAACCGGTTGACAGAAGGAAAATGAACTTCTGGGAGCGTATATACTTACCGGCTGTTGTGAAGGGATTGAGTATTACCCTCAAACATTTTTTCAAAAAGAAAGTTACCATAAATTATCCGGAAGAAGTT
>JAHEZB010000530.1 GCA_023251285.1 Chitinophagaceae bacterium
CGGATTGAAATCCGTTTTTATAGGATGCTCCGAGCCTACGGCTCTGGTCGTGCTACAACTTTTAATCAAAATAAATCGTGGGAAAGATATTAACAATTATAAATCTCAATTTACTGTCCGCATTTACAGGCTTATCCCGCAATCAACCTGCCGCCGGAGTATAAAGTCGGGATATTTGCATTATCTTCTGTCAGGCAAAATTCAATATCTTTTTCAAGGCCAAAATTCATGAGACGGTGATAATGAGAGGCATTTTTTTCCTGCATAAATCCTAATAAATCGCCTTTCGCCTGCAGGTACAGCGTTTCAGCGATTTGCGAAGCATCGCAATTGATGTCGAAATTTTCTTTTACTCTATTCATTACCGCGCCGGCAAAAAGTGTGTCTTCTATATTTATCCGGTTCTTCCAGGCCGCGCAGGCGAGAATAACATTGGTTTTTTGATTAACGAGATAATCACAAACAGATGAAATGTTACAAAACGAACCAGTAATAATTCCCTTCGCATTTGCTGCCAATGCAACATGCAAAAGTTTTGTTCCATTAGTCGTAGTAAGCACCAGCGTTTTTCCTTTTATAAAGTCGGCAGTATATTGTAAAGGTGTGTTTCCATATTGCAATCCTTCAGCGATTTTTCCATCTCTTTCGCCTGCAGTTATTACTTCCATTTGTTTTCCTAACTTAATGCAGTCAGCCACGCTGTCAACAGGAATTACCGCTTTGGCTCCATTATATAAAGCAGCGGCAATGGTAGAAGTGGCGCGTAGAATATCAATGATCACCACGGTGCTGTTGCTGATGTCATACAGCTTCAAAAGTGACGGTGATAAAACCGTATTCAGAGAAGGAACTTTACTTTTTTTCGAGGTCATTTAATTAAAAAATTACTTGCTTTTTATTTATTCAAAAGGCATTTTTACCACTTTTGCTGGAACCAGCTTTTCTCTTATTTTAATGAAAACTTTCGTTTCAATTTTCGAATAGCTTACATTCACGTATCCCATCGCTATGGCCTTTTGAAGGGACGGCGATTGTGTTCCACTGGTAACGCGGCCAATTGTTTCGCCTTCTTCGTTCCGGATCTCATAATCATGGCGCGGGATTCCTTTTTCAAGCATTTCCAGCCCAACTAATTTTTGTTTGATGCCAGCAGCCTTTTCTTCTGCAAGTATTTCTTTCGCTACGAAATCTTTGGTAAACTTGGTAATCCAGCCCAGGCCTGCTTCCAAGGGAGTAGTCGTATCATCAATATCATTTCCATAAAGGCAATATCCCATCTCAAGACGCAAGGTGTCGCGGGCAGCAAGGCCGATCGGTCTCAATCCTTTTGGGGTTCCTTCTTCAAAAATCTTATCCCAAATAATGCTTGCATGATCGTCTTTATTTTCAAAATAAATTTCTATTCCACCGGAACCGGTATAACCGGTTGCACTGATCAAAACATTGTCTACTCCTGCAAATTTTCCTTTTACAAAAGTGTAATATTTCATGTTGAGAATATCGACATCTGTCAGCGGCTGCAAAATTTTTGTTGCGTTTGGCCCCTGGATCGCCAGCAAGCAAGTCTTGTCAGAAATATTATGCATTTCAACGTTTTCTGTATTGTGTTCAGAAATCCAGTCCCAGTCTTTCTCTATATTGGCGGCATTTACCACCAGCATATACACTTTATTTTCTTCAATACAATACACGATCAGGTCGTCTATAATGCCGCCGGCTTCATTTGGAAGGCAACTATACTGGGCTTTTCCGGCAGTAAGTTTTGAAGCGTCATTGCTCGTAACACGTTGGATCAAATCAAGCGCTTTATCGCCTTTCAGAATAAATTCGCCCATGTGGCTCACATCAAAAACACCGGCATTTTTTCTGACTGTTGCATGTTCATCATTGATTCCCGAATAACTGATGGGCATATTAAAACCGGCGTATTCAGCCATCTTTGCTCCAAGTGCGATGTGTTTGTGGGTGAACGGAGTATTTTTCATATATTATTTAAAAAGTGTGCAAATTTAGGAGAAAAGAATTATCTGTTTTCAACATTCACCTTCCATGTTGAAGTGTGGACGTATACGCTTCAACTTTAAACGTTTCACCACTTTTCTCCCGCAATGATCTTCTGCAGCTCGTTATGGATTTTTCCATTGGTAGCAATAATTCCAGGCTCGAAAGGATTGTATTTTTCTCCTTTTAAATTGGTTACTTTTCCACCTGCTTCTTCTACCATTAAAAAACCGGCGGCACTGTCCCAGGCGTGCAATTCATGCTCATAAAAACCATCAAAACGACCAGATGCAACCCAACATAGATCAATCGCCGCGCTTCCCAACCTTCTTACCGGAATTCCGCGTTTTATTAATTTGGCAAATACTTCCAAAGGGCCATTTGGCTGATCTAAATAATTATATGGAAAGCCTGTAACCAGGCAACTGGTCGATACTTCTGCTTTATTTCCCACAGAAATTTTTTCATCGTTCAGAAATGCGCCTTTTCCTTTTTCAGCGAAAAAAAATTCATTCAGGTTTGGATTGTAAACAGCGCCCATAAACATTTCGCGCTTAAATTCAAGGCCAATACTAACGCAACAAATCGGAATTCCGTTTGCAAAATTTACCGTTCCATCTATCGGGTCAATGATCCACCTGTAATCGCTTTCAGAGATTTTTGCGTCTGCTTCTTCGCTTACAATCCCGTGATCGGGGAAAGCGGTTTTAATTACGGAACGAATGGCTTTGTCGGATGCAAAATCAGCTTCGGTTACGAGGTTGTTGATCCCTTCTTTATGGCTGATTGAAAATTTGCCATTAAAATATTTCTGTAATTCATTTGCGCCGGCTTTGGTGGCTTCAATTAATATTTCTTTATACATTCTGCAAAGATTAATTTTTTTCGGCAATGTTTTATCGTTCATTATTCTATTGCTAAATTGCCACCGTTTAATAACTGATTTATTTGAATTTTCAATTTTT
>JAHEZB010000531.1:0-409 GCA_023251285.1 Chitinophagaceae bacterium
TTAAAGAATCGCAGGAGCTCATAAAAAAGTATGAGAAACAAAGCGATAATGTAAAAAACAACCGTGAGTTTGAAGCGATTAACAAAGAAATGGAAATGCAAACGCTGGAAGTGAAACTTGCAGAAAAACATATAAAAGATGCCACAGAAGATCTCGCTGAAAAAGGAAAACAACTGGAGCTTGCTAAAAAAGCGGTTTCTGTAAAAGAAGGAAATCTGAAAGGAAAGAAAAGTGAATTGGAAAAGATCATTGAAGAAACTGATAAAGAAGAAAAACATTACAGAAAACTTGAAGAAGCAGCAAGAAGCGCTGTTGATCCAAGGCTATTAACCAGCTACGACAGAATTCGTAATAACTATCGCAATGGCCTTGCAGTGGTTCCGGTTGAAAGAGATTCCTGCGGCGGTTG
>JAHEZB010000531.1:421-2960 GCA_023251285.1 Chitinophagaceae bacterium
AAGCAAAGCGAAATCAAACAAAGGAAAAAAATTATTGTTTGCGAAAATTGTGGACGGATATTAATAGATGACGATTTGGAAAGTACAGTAGAAGTGAAATAAAATTGTTTTTTTTTAAAATGTTAAGGACACTTTTTAGTGTCCTTTTTTGTGTAAAAATTTTTCAGATAGCAATTACAAATGGAGATTATTTGTTTGTTTGCTCAATTCGACGTTCATTTATAAATAATAATCTTTCAATAAAAAATTAAAGGCCTTTGTATACTTACCTTCTTCATCTTTTATAATTAATTCTTTAGAAATGACGGATTGCCGCCTTGTTGCAAAGAACAGAATTCCACGGAAATAATCGTGCTTTGGAGTTTGTTTTATCAACATTTCTTCTTTTAAGTAAAAATTATTCTCAGCAGCAAATTTTTTAAAATATCCGATTCTATGAAATGGAAGAAGTACGAGGAAAGTGCCATTACTTTCCAAATTATTTTTGATGGATTGAATTAACTCGTGAAAAGTAAGACTGTCATGATGTTTAGCAACGTTTTTATTTTTATCTGCTGACTTTAAATCGTTTTCAAAAAACGGTGGATTAGAAATGATAAGATCATATTTATAAGAAGCTGTGAAAGTTTTTATATCAGTATGAAAAGGTTGCAACCGCTGATTCCATTGGCTTTCAACAAGATTTTGATTTGTTTGATGATAACAGTTTTCATCAATTTCTACTGTATCAATTATTGCATCCGATTTTTGTGCAACCATCAAAGTTAATAGTCCTGTTCCGGAGCCGATATCCAAAATTCTCTTTGGCTGAAGAAATTTGCTTTCAATTTTATCAGCCACATACGCTCCAAACAAACATGAATCTGTGCACACCTTCATGCTGCTTTTGTCCTGGTTTATTTTGAATTGTTTGAACTGGAAATATTTATTGCTCACCTCAATTTTTGATTTTTGATTTTGAATATTGATGATCGAATTACTAAGTATTGAAGCAGCAAACAAAGAAATAATGCAAAATCCATTTTATTTTAAGCAGTTCTCGCGGAAGGCACTACAGATAAATTTTCAAACTCGCTGTTCAGGTATTTATAGTATGCTGTGATTGCAATCATGGCAGCATTATCGGTACAATATTCAAATTTTGGAATGTATGTATTCCAGCCTTCTTCTTTTCCCATTTTTTCAAAAGCTGCGCGTAAACCGCTGTTGGCGCTTACTCCGCCAGCAATGCATAATTCTTTTATTCCTGTTTCATTTGCTGCTTTTTTTAATTTATCTAATAAGATAGAAACAATCCTCGATTGAATAGAAGCGCAAATGTCGCTAAGGTTTTCTTCCACAAAATTTTCGTTCTTCATTTTTTCATCGCGAATAAAATACAAAAAAGCCGTTTTTAATCCACTAAAACTAAAATTCAGATCATCAATCTTGGGTTTTGGAAATTGATATTTGTGTGGATATCCTTCCTTCGCATATTTGTCAATTAGTGGGCCGCCCGGATAAGGAAATCCCAAAATTTTTGCAGATTTATCAAATGCTTCACCGGCAGCATCATCCAGCGTTTGCCCGATAACTTTTTGATTTAGTGGCGATTCGCATAAAACAATTTGGGTGTGTCCTCCGCTTACGGTGAGGCATAAAAAAGGAAACGAAGGAATTTTACTATCGGTGTTTCCTGATTGTATCAGATTTGCCAAAACGTGAGCCTGCATGTGATGTACGGCAATCAAAGGCCTATTAAAAGCTAAAGCAAGTGATTTGGTAAATTCTGCACCAACCAGCAAGGCTCCAATCAATCCGGGAGATTGAGTAAATGCAAAAGCGTCAATTTCCTCTAATGCTACTTTAGCAATTTTCAGCGCTTGTTCTACGACCGGTACAATCGCCTGCAAATGCGCACGTGAAGCAAGTTCCGGCACTACGCCTCCATATTTTTCATGAATTTTCTGACTTGAAATGACGTTACTCAAAATAATTTTATCCTTGCAAACTGATGCAGCCGTTTCATCGCACGAAGATTCTATGGCAAGTATTGTAATCATATTTGCAAAGTTAAGGTGAATTGCTTTTTGAGAAAAAGCCGGCTGTTTTTTAGATGCGCGCGGCTAAATTTTACCCCGGTCTCAAAATTTTAATTTCTTATTTTTGCTAAAATAAAAATTCACAAACGATGAAAATTACGAAACAACTTGCCGGCAGTTTTATCTTATTAATTGTAATTGCCTCTTTATACAGGATCATGCCAGGACGCCCTTATGGTTTTGCTCCGCAAATTGCAATGGCAATTTTTGGTGGCGCGATCATTAAAGATAAAAAGCTTGCTTTCCTGCTGCCGCTTTTGGCAATGTTTGTTTCCGACTGTTTGTACCAGATTTTATATATGAATGGGGTAGGAAGTATATATGGTTTTTATGATGGCCAGGTATTGAACTATATATTATTTGGCGGCCTTACCATTTTTGGCTTTTTTATCAAAAATCTGAATGTAAAAAAGATTGCTCTTGCTTCTATTGCAGCGCCGACAGCTTATTTCCTCGCT
>JAHEZB010000532.1 GCA_023251285.1 Chitinophagaceae bacterium
AAGCTGCAAATACAGAGCAGGCAAGCAGGATTGGAAACCAAACCGGATGGCGCGTTTTCTTGTTTTTGTATACTGATGATTTCAAAAGGGATTATCAGAATCTATTGGATAATGGAATTGCGATCGTGAGGGAACCTATAAATGAACCATACGGAAGAGTCACTGTTTTTGCAGATTTGTATGGCAATTTATGGGATTTAATTGAGCCTAATGACTAACTAATTGCAATATTGCAAACATAAAAAATTGCCTCCGGCCAAATAGTATTCGGAACTTAGAATAAAAGTACCAATACTAAAAAAGAATGAAAAAAATAGACAGAAGAATTGCACTTCGTTACAACAATTCAGTGATTGCTCGAATAACGACCTCATTCTGTGCAAACAAGAGTGGTCCTATGATATATAACAGGTAAAACAACTGAGATAAACGCTAAGCAAAAAAAAGCGAATTGAAAATGAAAACGTTAGAATTATTATTAAAAAGCCTGTCCGGCTTGTTGTTCTTGCTTTTAATAATGGGCGTAACACTATTTGTTCCATTTGGTAGTTTCACTTTTTATTTAGCATGGATCTATTTAGGTGTATTTACTATTTCCATTGTGCTCATTACCATCTATCTTTTTTTATTTGACAAACATTTATTAAAAAGCAGGTTGGCAGCAGGGCCCATTTCAGAAACGAGAAAAACGCAAAAAGTAATTCAAACCGCGGCAGGTCTAGCATTTCTGGGAATTTTTGTGGTATCTGCATTTGATTACAAATACAAATGGTCAGCCGTTCCGTTAACACTTCCATATGTCGCTGATTTGTTTTGTACCCTTGCCTTTATACTGATATTTTACGTTTTTAAGCAAAACACATTTTTGAGCGCAACAATTGAAATTCAGGAAAAACAAAAGGTAGTCTCAACTGGATTGTACGGAATTGTGCGGCATCCCATGTATACCGGCGTTGTCATTTTATCGTTTTTTACCCCTCTGGCTTTAGGTTCATTTATTGGACTGTTCCCGGTTTTAATTTTGTTTATAGTTATTATTTTCAGAGTGATTGACGAAGAGCGGGAATTAAAACAGAAATTGCCCGGATACAAAGAATACATTGAAGAGGTAAAATATCGGCTTATTCCTTTTGTCTTTTAGAAAATTGCAGAAAATGCAAATATTGGAACTGACATTACAAACAAACAATATAATAGAAACTGAAAAGTTTTACTGCCAGACAATTGGATTAGAAAAAGCTTATCAAACTGAAGAAAGCATTTCTTTCTTTCTTGGGACTTCCAAGCTTATTTTTGAATCAATTGAAAGCGAAACAAGTCCGAAATATCATTTTGCATTTAACATTCCAATAAACAAAATGGAAGAAGCAATAAACTGGACTTCTCGACGAATAGGTTTAATACCACTGGCGGACAATAGTTTTGTTACTCACTTTGAAAATTGGAAAGCGGAAGCAATTTATTTTTTTGACAACAATCAAAATATTTTAGAATTTATTTGTAGGTCGGATTTAAATAATTTCGTTTACAGTATGTTTTCCAATGATACAATTTTGAACATTAATGAAATTGGAATTGTAACTGATAAACCCTTAGAAATTGCAAAAGAAATAATCGAAAAGACCAACACTACTTTTTTTTCAAAAGGGCCAACAAGGGAAGATTTTGTAGCAGTAGGAACGGACAATGGCTTGTTTGCAATTTCAAGCCAAAAAGAAATTGGTATCCAACACAAGAAAAAGCAGAAAAACAAACCGTGAAAGCAAAAATTAAGGTTGCTGAAAATGAGTTTGAACTTGAATTTATTTCGCCAAAAATGTATACAGTTAGTAAGAACGTTTCGTCGCCGCCAAAGGGCAAGAAATGAAATCTTACAAAATCTGAAGTCATTTCTTGTGGAACTCTTCCTAAATTCTTCTTCAGAAGTTTTGGCCACAAGCTGATGTTGGAAGTGTAATGTCGTGATTTGTGATTCCTTCGGGATTTGTTCTATCTAACCATATCCAGCTCTATGCTAATGAAGGAGTTGCAATTCCGTTAAAAACCAAATCTTCAGTTCCGATATGAGTCTTTTCATTTTTCTGCAAACGTTGCGGATAGTATTTGCTTTTATTTTCGACGCATAGTCGTGCTCATCCGCAGAGATGTTGGATCCTTTCTTTACAGTCAACCCAATTAAAAATCAGGATTTGAGACCTTGATGGTATAAACCCCATTTTTCTAATTCCTCTATCATTGGTTTAATTGACTTACCGACTTTTGATAATTTATATTCAACTGTTGGTGGAACTGTAGCATATACTTTTCTTTCAACCAATCCATCAGCTTCTAAACTTCTCAACTGCATCGTTAGCATTTTTGGTGTTATCCCAACTATCATTCTTTCCAATTCTTTAAACCGAACAATTTCATTATTCACTAATGCGTGAATGATTGGCAATTTCCATTTGCCGCCTAAAAGTTGAACAGAATGCTCTATTGGACAAATTTTTTCATTTTTTTTCATAACCTCAAGCTTAATGTAATTACAAAACTATATAAAAGTATATTAATATACTTTTACTATACTACTTCCAAAAGTATATTGTTTCAATTAAATTCGCAAATCAAACAAAATGAAGAAAATAATATTCATATTCTTAAACATTAAGCAAAAATGACAATGAAAGCACAATCTATCTCAGAGACTATTCTGAACAAAGTAAATCATGACAGGCAATTTTTTGAAACATTAGGTGAAATTTATCCAGTCAATAAAAATGTATCAATAAGTGAAGTTACAATTGGCGGAGTAACCTGTTTTTGGTTTCATCCAAAGATTGAAAAAGGAGAAAATATAATTGTTTACTTGCACGGCGGTTCTTTTGCTTTAGGCAGCATCCATTCTCATCAATCGATGGTTAGCTATATTGCTGATGCAACTAACTCAAAAATTCTTTTTATAAAATATGCTTTA
>JAHEZB010000533.1 GCA_023251285.1 Chitinophagaceae bacterium
CAAGAGAGATCAGCCCAAGTATTAAGGTAAATGCAATATTACCGGCCACATTAGCGGCGCCGGGAATCATTCCGAACAAGGCATTGATCAAAATAAAAAAGAAAACAGTCAGTAAATAAGGCATATATCGCTCCCATCTTTTGCCCAAATTTACTTTTGCCACCTCTTCTCTTACGAAAATGATGATCGGCTCCATCAAACTCTGTGCACCGGAAGGAGCAGAAACAACGCCATGGCCTTTTTTATATTTGTTGGCGATTTTGATCATTAATATCGTAAATAACGTTAAGGCGATCAGTGTTTGTACCACATTGCGTGTCAATGAAAAATCATAAACTTTTACATTTGGATCAACAGCTACGATGGTTTTTTCATCCTTCATGCGGTAACCGTCATATTCCTGGTCGTGATCGTGTCCGAATCTTTTTGACGAGAAAATGGAAAGGCCCTTCTGTGGAGAATATAATATTACCGGCAGATAAATTGAAGCATGAAAATCGCCTACGGTAAAAAAGTGAAATTCGTAAGCATCCTGCACGTGATTCAGAATTGCAGTGGTGGGATCAAATTTTTCTTCTGTTGCTTTATGTTCCTGGTGGTTTTCCTGGGAAAAAGCGTTGTGTGAAAATGAAAGTAAAAAAACGCTGAAAACCGCCACCAATAATGATTTCATGCTTTTAGAGACCATAGTTCTTCTAAATTTTGCGCAAAGATAAGGTGTTTAAAGGATGATATGAAAGAGTGGCAGCATAATTTTTTATCTTCATGCATCTTTAAAAGTTTTTTAACCGAACCTGATTTTAATGATCTCTTTTAATTCTATTTGATGATATGTCAGTAAAAGAAGAAATAACGCTAATTTGTGTTTGCAATAGGTTTGGCTTTCAGTAAAAGTAGATAGGGTATTGATGAAACGTTGCCTTTATTCAGAAAATGACGGAGCAATTATTGCAAAATAAATATTTCTTTCAAACAACGCCCTTAAATTCCACCTCGTCAAAGTCGAATCTTCTTTCCAAAGCGTCTTTCGTAATTAGTTGACCCGAAGGAGAAACGCCGAGAATATTTGTTTGAAAAACGATGCTTCCTTTTTTCAATCTGACCGTTTTATTCCTTGCAAACAAATGGTGATTATATTCTGCAAGCATTGTTTCGAAATTACCTGATTTTAGTTCTTCTATTCTTTTTAAAACCAGCGAAACGAGTTCCTCCGCCAGATTTAGAACATCGGAGTTTTTTCCGGTCTCCAGTTTTAATGACGTTGCTTTCAAATTAAATTCTTCAAATTCTTCCTGGTTGATATTTAATCCAATTCCAATGATCGTCCACTGCCATAAAGTACCTTTGATAATATTCTCAATCAAAATTCCCCCTGCCTTCCTGTCATTAATAAAAAGATCGTTAGGCCATTTTATAAAAATATTTGCTAAAACATATTTAGAGAAAAGATCGCGGCAGGCCAATGCAACAGCCACGCTCAATTGAAATTGCTGGGATACCGCAAGCCATTGGATCTGTACTGGTATTGAAAGCATAATATTAGATCCTTTATTGCTTTTCCAATGCTTACCGCGCCTTCCTTTCCCATGCGTTTGCTCCAATGCAAATACTGGCTTTATCAGGTTTATATCACCCTTTTGCATCATTGCCATGGCATAGTTGTTGGTACTATCGACACTGTCCAGAAGTAGTATATTTCCACGCGAAAAAGACATAAAAAAAGATTAATAAAGATTTATAGTATTTTTGATAAAATAGATACAAAATTTACGTGCAAAGCTACAATCTAAGAGAATAAATTTATTTTTGCTGATTGCTGAAGTTAGCACGGGTAAAAAGAACACATTTGAACAATTTAACATTACTGGAAAAAAGAAAAAAATCAACCGTAGCAAGGATAACAAGAAATAGCAAGCTATTTAAAACGATTATCCATGCAATACAGGAAAAAAAAGGAGAAAAAATTGTAAGCCTCGACCTGAAAAAAATCCCTGAAGCAGTTACAGATTTTTTCATTATTTGCGAAGCGTCTAATCCTATACAATTAAAAGCAATTGCTGATTTTGTGGAGGAAGAAGTGAAAAAGAAATGTGCTGAAACTCCTTATAAGCATGAGGGAAGGCAAGGTGAACAATGGATTTTGATTGATTACGTTAATGTAGTTGTTCACGTTATGCTTCCTGAACCGAGAAAGTTTTACAGGTTGGAAGAAATGTGGAGTGATGCAGCTGTCGTTGAACATTAATCAAAATAAAATATACATTAAATATTAAAAAAGATCTGATTGCTGGGAAAGGATTAAGATAAAAAATATTGCGGAAGCAAGCATACTATGGCAACTGAAGAAAAGAAAAAGAAATCAATACAAAGAAGATTAAATCCAAATTTATCGCCCGGGACTCCACCGGAAGAAGATCCAAAGAAGAAGCCGCGGCTTAGTATTTATTGGGTTTACGGGATTATTTTCGCCTTAATTATTGGATACAATCTTTATAGAGGTTCAATGGGAGGTTCTGGTGTATTAATTAATAATACCGATTTTTATACAATGCTTCGCCAGGGCGACGTTGATCAGATAAAAACCGTTGGCAATAAAAAATTGGTGCGCGTTTCTATAAATCCTCAAAAATTAGACAGCGATGCCAGCTATTTCAAAACCGTCTTTGGACCAAACTATGATGATGTAAAAAAAATAAAAGATGGGCCGCAAGCTTATTTTAACATCATCAAAGATGAAATTTTTGCTACTCAACTGGCTCAATTTTATAAAGACAATCCGCAGGTAAAACAAGTGCCGGACAATCCACAGGATGAAGGTGAATTGTTTAGTCAGATCGTAAGCACATTGCTGCCCATCCTCTTAATTGCGCTGGTATTTATCATGATGATGCGCAAAGTAGGTGGTGGTGCAGGAGCAGGTGGACCGGGAGGTATTTTTAACATTGGAAAAT
>JAHEZB010000534.1 GCA_023251285.1 Chitinophagaceae bacterium
CCTTACGGAGATCACGAAGAATTACTCAGGAATATAAAGGGAAAGCTTTTCAAACTTCCGGCTGACGTACAAGTTTACCCGGGACACGGCGATGCAACTACTATTGGTCATGAAATAAAAGAGAATCCATATTTACAGTAAAGCAGCCGCTACCGTTATCTATTTCTGTTACTGTGGTACTTTCGTAATTTTCAAAACATTTGTAGGCAGATGCTGGGAAACCGGTGTGCTGCCAGTGTTTACCACTACATCTCCGGGTTTCAAAAAGCCGCGTTCTCTCAGAATACCAATCTGGTCAAAGAAAATGCCATCCAGGCTTTCTTCTTCATCATAGAAAAAAGCACGAACTCCCCAGCTTAAACTTAACTGGTTTATCAGACTTCTCTGTTTGCTGAAAATGTACAAAAGAGACTTTGGCCGATAGCTGCTGAGCATAAATCCTGTGTAACCACTTTGAGTCATTCCTATTAAGGCATCTGCATTTACATCCTGTGCAAGTTTGCATGCGCTGTAACAAATCGCGTCACTCAGGAGCGAAGGTGAATGAGGCTGAGGGGCTAGAATATCATCGCGGTTATAATCGTAGGCCGTTTTTTCAATTTCCAGAATGATCTTACTCATTGTTTCTATTACCAAAGTCGGATAATTACCGGTAGCTGTTTCGCCGCTGAGCATGAGCGCATCAGCACCTTCTAATACTGCATTCGCCACGTCTGTTATTTCACTCCTGTTTGGTTTGATGCGATCCATCATGCTTTCCATCATTTGGGTAGCCACAATTACCGGCTTGGCCCGATGCATGCATTTGCGAATGATCTCTTTTTGGATTAGCGGTACTTTTTCTATCGGCAATTCAACACCAAGATCGCCTCGCGCTATCATAATGGCATCGCTTTCTATAATAATATCGCGGATATTGATAACCGCTTCCGGCTTTTCAATTTTTGCAATCACTTTTGCCTTGCTGTTTCTTTCTTTTAAAATTTCTTTGAGCCCGGTAATGTCTTTTACCTCGCGTACAAATGAAAGTGCTATCCAATCTACATCCTGTCCTATTATGAAATCAAGGTCATTCAAATCTTTCTCGGTAAGCGCCGGCAAAGAAATTTTTGTATCAGGCAGGTTTAACCCTTTTTTTGACGAAAGGACTCCACCAATCACTACAACAACTTCTACATTGTTATTGGGAAGTATTTTACTGACCCTTACTTCCAGCTTGCCGTCATCTATCATGATCAAATTACCCGGCACTACATCTTTATACAGATCAGGATAGCTCACATAAATTTGTTCTTTTGTCCCTATACATTTTGTGTTTGTAAAAGTGAGAATATCACCGGGCTTAATCTCCAAAGCATTATTTTCAATTTCTCCCACCCTTAGTTTAGGACCTTGCAGATCTGCAAGAATGGCAATATTAAATGGAAGTGTTTCATTGATCTCCCGGATAATCTGAATGATCCTTGCTTTATCTTCCTGGCTTCCATGAGAAAAATTCAACCGGAAAACGTTTACACCGGATTTTACGAGTGCTACCATGGCGTCATAATTGTCACAGGCCGGACCAACAGTAGCAACTATTTTTGTACGTTTCACGGTATGATCAAATCCTGCTTTTTTATCCATTTCCCTATGCAGATATTTACTGATATTTTTCGACATTTACTTAATAATTTTATATTTGACAATTCTTAATTCGCAATCCACCATTCCCTTAACTGGATAATATCTTTACAATTTTCATCCAGTCTTCACTTAATTTTTGTTTCTTTTTCACAGCCTGGTCCAATGGTATGTAATGCATTTTATTGTTCACGATTCCTACAAAAACATTGTACCTGCCTTCCAGTAAACATTCTACCGCTGCATATCCCATCCGACTTGCTATCAGCCTGTCAAAACAGGTAGGCGAACCACCACGCTGAATGTGCCCAAGAATAGTAACACGCACTTCCTGTTCAGGAATTCTTTCTATAATCACTTTTGCTAATTCTGCTGCGCCAAATTTCTCGCCTTCAGCAACCACAATAATATTTACTAATTTTTTGCGTCCGTGTTTTTCCAGCAATGCATTTACCACACCTTCCACGTCAGTTTTTTGTTCGGGAATTAAAATATTTTCCGCTCCCGTCGCAATTCCGCTATGCAATGCAATATAACCTGAATCACGTCCCATTACTTCAATGATAAAAAGACGGTCGTGCGCATCTGCCGTGTCTCTTACTTTATCTATCGCTTCGACAGCGGTATTTACTGCGGTATCAAAACCTATGGTAAAATCAGTGCCGGCAATATCTTTATCAATGGTTCCGGGCAAACCAATGCACGGAATATCAAATTCATGACTGAAGATTTGGGCTCCACGAAAAGAACCATCTCCGCCAATGATCACCAACCCGTTAATGCCGTGACTTTGCAAATTTTCAAAGGCTTTCTTTCTGCCTTCTTTTGTATAGAATTCTTTACATCGCGCTGTTTTTAAAACGGTGCCGCCACGTTGAATAATATTGGCAACACTCTTACTTTCCATTTTAAAAATATCATTATCAATCATTCCCATGTACCCACGCATGATCCCAAAAACCTCCAATTTATTATAAATACCGGTGCGCACAACTGCTCTTATAGCAGCATTCATTCCCGGAGAATCGCCGCCGGAGGTTAAAACGCCGATTTTTGTTACTTTACGTTCCAAGACTTATTAGATTATGATGTTATCCTTTTAAAAGGCGCCAAAAGTACACATTTACGCTTATTAATTCGTAAGATTTTGTTTTCAACAACGGTTTAAAAGCTAAAAGGAACATACTTCCATTTGCTGCAGTGCTTTCCAAACCATGCAAATGCACTCAGAGAAATAGCGTCATAATTTTTTTTGAAAATTGAATTCTGAAATTTATTTACAATTTTATAAGCCTTGTTACTTAATTTTTCTATGATTTACATTTC
>JAHEZB010000535.1 GCA_023251285.1 Chitinophagaceae bacterium
AACCGGGTGAGTAAGGCGAACTGTATAAATTAGGTACGCCATGCATTCTGTAATAAAGTAACGGCGCATTTTCGACAATTGTTTCAGGCAATTTCGGATGGCTCATTCCGGAAAAAGTGATGTTATTTTCGCCAAGAGTTCTGTACACTTCTTCATTCCACCAACTGCTGTTTCTAAATTCTACTACGTTTGGAAATTGAGGATTCAGGTTATTGATTATTTTATCCAATCGCTCTGCGCTATAATCAAATTTTGGTGGGAACTGAAATAATACGCAACCTGTTTTTTCTTTCAATCCTTCTGAAACCCTGTTATAAAAATCTGTAAGTAACTCTTCACACTGATTCATCTTTTTGAAATGCGTTACCAGCCGCGGCGCTTTTACAGAAAAAGAAAAATCAGGGCTGCTTCGTTCGTACCAACCTTTAAACACCGCTAATTCAGGAAACCGGTAAAAGGTTACATTTAATTCCAATGTATTAAAATGCTGCGAGTAATATTCAAACCACAATCTTTGCGGAACACCTTTCGGATAAAAAATTTCTTTCCAATGTTTGTAATAAAAACCAGAACATCCAATATGCCATTGTATCATTTGATTCAAATCTCAAATAATATGCCGCCCATCCCGAAGTGTGCAAATTGAAGAGGTGAATTCATTTCCCCAACATCACAAACATGGCAATTGCTGCAGCAGCCATTCCCAGGAAAGTGATCCATAAAATTATTTTTGAAAGCCAACCACTTTTATACTGGCCCATAATTTTGTTATTCGAAGAAATTCTGATGATCAGAAAAATCAGTGGAACGGCGGCTACTCCATTCAAAACAGCTGAGTAAACCAGGGCTTTTACAGGATTTATTCCGACAAAATTAATGATCAATCCAATGATCGTTGCGATGGTAATAACTCCATAAAATCCATGTGCCCGTTTGAGTTTTAAATTCAGCCCCGATTTCCAGCTTACCGCTTCTGAAACTGCATAAGCAGCTGATCCGGAAAGAATCGGAACTGCTAAAAATCCGAGTCCGATGATGCCGATTGAAAAAATTAATTTAGACAAATATCCTGCATGAGGAAAAGAATGAACAAGAGGTTCCAGCGCTTTGGCGGCGTCAGCAGCGGTTTTTATGTCGGTCACTCCGCTGTTATGCAAAACGGTTCCGGAAACAACAAGAATGCTCCAGGTAGTAATTTCAGAAATGATCATACCGGCATTGTTGTCGATGCGCATGCTGTGAATGTGGCTTGGCCTGATAGATGGTTTTCCATGTTTCATCAGTCTTTTTTCTTTCACTTCTTCTACTTCCTGCGATGTTTCCCAAAAAAACATATATGGAGAAATTGTGGTGCCGAGCACGCCAGTAATGATAAAGAAAAAAGCAAAATTGAACTCAACATGAGGAATAAAAGTTGCTTTGAGAACCGTAAGCCACGGCATTTTTACAATAAATACGGTAAGCGGATATGCAAGTAAAGAAAGCGCGAGCCATTTTAAGATTTTCGCATATACTTTGTAAGTGGTAAATATTTCGAGGATTAAAATACTGGCTGTAAAAAGCAAAGTCCATACGATGAAAGGGAATGGAATTAACAATTTTGCGGCGGCGGCCATTGCGCCGATGTCTGCTCCAATGTTGATAATGTTTGCAATCACAACGATAAAAACGACCCCATACAATATGAAACGATTATAATTTGCTTTTACGATCGCGGCGATTCCTTTGCCGGTTACCATTCCGATTCTTGCACAAGCTTCCTGTACGCCCATCATAAACGGCAACATGTAAAAGGCCGTCCACAACTGGCCATATCCAAACTGAGCGCCTGTTTGCGAATAAGTAGCAATGCCTGAAGGGTCATCATCTGCGGCGCCGGTAGTGAGCCCGGGACCGAGTATGGATAAAAATTTCAAAAATTTGTTTCGTTTTACAGAAGCTTTTTTTTGTTCGCCCATTGGAAGCAATTGAGGCCGTAAGTTAATTAATTAGCTTAATTTTTACTTAATGTGTTTCAATCAATTGTTTTCCAGTAAAACAGTTCGAAAAACATTTGTTTTAAAATAAGATCGATATATTTTCCAGTATAGAAAAGAAGTCCAGCGAACAAATAAAAAACCGGAATTTGTGTTTGAAAGTACGCAACTAATTGTTAAAAACTAACATATTAAAAACAAAGTTTTACCTTTGCAACTTCCTGAATCTTGAATGAATTGTAGCATTTACATAAGAAAATCTGTCGCCATTATTTTACTGGCAATTTTTGCTTTAAGCAATACGCCAACCAAATATTTACACAAACTATTTGCAAACCATACCGATTTTGTAAGCAAAACATTAACTGATTCAAACAGGCCACAACTTAATGTTTCAGGCCTTAATTGCCATTGTGAAAGCAATGTGGTAATTGCTCCTTACACCATTGAAAATTCTTTCACAATTTCGCCTCCTTCACCTGAATTTTCTCCATTTGCTGTGGCAGGAATTTATAAGATAAGTTATTCCGAATCTTTTTCTTTCGGATTAAGAGGTCCGCCATCCCGCATTTAAACTGCTCAACTGCCTTCATTTCATTTAAATAATAAAAGCTTTTTTTCTTTTATTATTAATCATCAGAATTCATTTTGCAAATGAATTGCCTTCTAA
Organism: Chitinophagaceae bacterium; assembly: GCA_023251285.1. Lineage (GTDB taxonomy): Bacteria > Bacteroidota > Bacteroidia > Chitinophagales > Chitinophagaceae > Ginsengibacter. The sequence continues at coordinate 2,647 of JAHEZB010000535.1, forward strand.
AATTTCAACATGAAAATCTTTCTTTTTATAACTATTATCATCACTTGTTCATTAACGTCAATTTCTGTTAATGCACAAAAGAATACTTCCCGTTATTCTCTTTCGGGAAAGGTTACAGATACTTCAGGGGCACCTCTTTCCGGCGCTTCCATTTATATCCCCGATTTGAGAAAAGGCGACATTTCTGACGCAAATGGCAATTTTCAGATCACTAATATTCCTTCAGGAACTTATGCGGTGGAAGTAAAATATATTGGCTACAAAACCATTCTGAAAAATATTTATTTTGATGAAAATAAAACA
>JAHEZB010000536.1 GCA_023251285.1 Chitinophagaceae bacterium
GTTACGGGAATTATTACCGCAAATACCGTTTTGATTTTTGTGGCCTTTTTTTATCTGAAAAAGAAGAATTATTTATTTGGGAAAATAAAAAAGACTTATATCCTGCAGGAGCTACTTTATAGTTTTCCAATTATTGTACTTCAATGCAGCACATTTTGCCTGTTTTATTCTGATAAATTTTTTCTTTCTTATTTTTCTGATAATGATGACGTCGGCGTTTATAGTTATGCCTGCGTTTTTGCAGCAGTAGTAACCCTGGGTAGTTCAGCGTTATTATATTATGTGATGCCAAAAATTTATTCACTTCTTTCTGAGCATGAAGTGAATTATAAACAAATCAGAAAGCATTTTGTCTTTTATGTCGGCAATTGCTTTATCCTGCTGATTTGTGTACTTACGCTTACACCTGTTTTATACAAATATTTTATCAACAGCAGTTATTATCCCGGCCTGAAATATTTTTATCTTATCGCTACCGGCTATTTTTTTTGGACTGTTACCTATTTCTTTTACACATTCATGTTTTACAAAAAGCACAAGAAAATGATTCTGTTGCTGTCACTTATTTCTATATTTATAAGTATAACGAATAATTATTTTTTTATAAAAAATGGGAATACTTATGGAGCTGCCGTATCGGTATGTATCAGTTATTTTTTGGTATTAGTTGTTACGTTCTTGGCAAACGTAAAAAATATACGGGCGATGTTTTTCGAAGCAAGGCCAGCGTTAAAGCAGTTTATTTAATTTATAAGCAAATGGAAAAACCGAAACTGTTACTTATCATTGATACGCTGAAAAAAGGTGGGGCAGAAATGTTGCTGGTTGGAATTCTTGCCCAATTAAATATAAAATTTGAAGTGATACTCGTTACCCTTTCAGCACAATCCGATTTCAATGAGGAAGAGATTATTTGCACCCATCGGTACAATTTGGGTTTTAAAAGAAAAATCTCTTTGGCTACTTGTGTTTTAAAATTAAAAAAAATCATTAAAAAACATGCACCGGTCCTGGTTCATTCGCATTTGGTTTACAGCAGTCTTGTAGCACGTTGTGCTTGTCTGTATCGCATTCCTGTTTTGTATTCTATTCACGGCGAACTGAGTAAAAATGATTTTAATAACAGCAAAATACTGGCGTTTCTTGAAAGGAATACGATCCGTAAAAATCATTCGTTAATTGCCGTATCTGATGCAGCATTATCCGATTATAAAAAAACAATTTCTAAAACAAACAGAACCTTCGTACTTCCAAATTTTATCGGAGATGAGTATTTGAAACAAAGCGTCAAAGGAAATTTTAAGCCGAGACAATCTTTAAAGCTTATTTCTGTAGGCAATTTTAAAGCTGCTAAAAATTATGAATATCTGGTCCAATCATTCAGGTATTTAAAAGAATTCCCGGTTTCTTTAATTATCTATGGAAATATCCATAGTGGGGTTTATTCGAAATTACAAGCAGAAATAGATCGTGATGAATTGAAAATTGTTTTAAATGGACCGTTAGAAAATGTACAGAAAGAACTTTTGAATCATGACTTGTTTGTGATGAGCTCAAAAAATGAAGGATTTGGAATGGCAGCTATTGAAGCAATGGCTTCCGGCCTCCCGGTGTTGTTATCCGATCTCCCGGTTTTTCATGAAGTGACTTTTGGAAATGCTTTATTTTTTGATATAGAAAATCCAATGTCTTTTGCCACTACAATCAAAGAAATTTTTGAAGGAAAATACAACCTGGATCAGCTGTCTGTGAAAGGGATTGAAATAGCAAAACAATACAACAAAGAAAGATATCTCTCGAATCTTTATTCTATTTACAATGAAATTCTTTCGGACAGTATTTTTAAAATAAGATGAAAAAGATCCTTTTCATATCCTACGATGGAATGACAGACCCGCTAGGCCAAAGCCAGGTAATACCTTATCTTATTGGCCTTAGCAAAAAAGGATTGGAATTCACTATTTTAAGTTGTGAAAAACCTGCAAGATTTTCCTTTCATAAAAATGAAATAGAGATTTTATTGAACTCCTTTTCAATAAAATGGGTTTCGATTCCTTATCATCAAAGTCCATCTATAATTTCTACGGTTTATGACACGCTTATGTTGAAAAGAAAAGCAAAAAAACTGCATAAAAAAGAAAGATTTGACATGGTGCATACGCGCACCGGCACACCTGCATTAGTAGGCTTATGGATGAAGGAAAAATTTGGTGTAAAATTTCTAAATGATGTCAGGGACTTTTATGCAGATAGCCGGATAGATTCAGGAGCGTGGAATAAAAGTCATCTTCTTTATAAATCCATTTATGATTATTTTAAACAAAAAGAAAAAGAACAAATTGAAAAATCTGATGGAGTAATTTGCCTTACAAAGGCAGCGGAAAAAATTATTAAAACGTCGCCGAAATATAAAAGTGAAACACCGTTAGAAGTAATTCCGTGCAGTGTGGATTTGAATTTATTTGATCCGAAAAAAATTATTAATGAGGAACGATCAGAATTAAAAAGACAATTAAATATTTGGGAAAATGATTTCGTCTTCAGTTACCTTGGCTCTACCGGCAGTTGGTATCTTACCCATGAATTGATGCAGTTTTTTAAAGTGGTGAATCAAAAAATTCCTGCCGCAAAATTTCTTTTCATTTCTCCGGATAAACATGAAGCAATTGCTGTTGCTGCAAAAAAAGCCGGACTCGATGAAGATAAAATCATTATAAAAAATGCAGCAAGAGCCGAAGTGCCAGCGTTACTCTCGCTCAGTAAGTTCTCTGTTTTTTTTATAAAACCGTGCTATTCCAAACAAGCTTCGTCTCCCACAAAACATGGAGAAATAATGGCAATGGGAATTCCGGTAATTACAAATTCAGGAGTAGGTGATGTAGCAGACATTATACAAAAATCAAGCTCCGGAATTGTATTAAAAAGTTTTAGTGAAGCAGAATTTG
>JAHEZB010000537.1 GCA_023251285.1 Chitinophagaceae bacterium
CAGTATCATCGGTTCTTTAAAAGAAAGTAAACTTCCTGCCCATTCTGCAAATCTTCCGTCAAGGCCAATAGAAACAGGGCCTGGAATAAAACCATTGGTGAAATTTTCACCATCCCTTGTATCGAGAATCACATAACCTGAATCTGCTTTTGCTTTAAATTCTTCTACAGAAAGTGGCTTTAGTCCTTTTTCTTTTACCTGATCCAGGTTTTCATAACCTTCTTTATTTATTTTAGCATTAATGCTGAAATAAGCAGGCGCTTCTTCCAATCCCTGTGTCACTGCTTTAATAAATTCTTCGCGCGTCTGCGGCTGCAAGGCATAATTCGTTTGCTTCTCAATACCCATGGTACTTTCAGTTTCGGGGCCAAGGTTCTTTCCACAACTGCTTCCCGGTCCGTGTGCAGGGTATACGATCACATCATCCGGCAAAGGCATTAATTTATTTTGAATGGAATCATACATGATCGAAGCCAGTTCTTCTTTTGTTAAATTTCCACTACTAAGATCCGGGCGGCCCACATCACCTACAAATAAGCTGTCGCCTGTAAAAATACAATACGGTTTTCCCTGCTCATCTTTTAAAAGATAACAGGTAGATTCTAAAGTGTGGCCAGGTGTATGAATCACTTCAATAGTAATATTTCCTATTTTAAATACTTCGCCGTCTTTGGCGAGATGAAAAGGAAAATTGGCTTTTGTATTTGGCCCATACACAATAGGAGCGCCGGTTTCTTTACTCAGATCGATATGGCCGCTTACGAAATCTGCATGAAAATGTGTTTCAAAAATGTATTTTATGGTAGCGTTATGTTCTTTCGCAAGCCGCAGATATTCCTGTGTATCCCTTATCGGGTCTATGATTGCCGATTCACCATTGCTTTCTATAAAATAGGCAGCTTCACTCAGGCAACCGGTATAAAGTTGTTGTATATACATAAAAATTCTGTTTTAAAAAAAAGCCATATCTATGCGAAGTTCATAAATATGGCTCAATTATTTTTGGAAAACAAATGTTTTCCTTTTTAAAAATTAGTCACATCAGCCAACAAGTTCTTTTACAAATTTGTTGATCTCTTCAATACGTTTTTCATTGATTGTATAAAAAATGAATTTGCCTTCACGCACCGTATTTACAATATCGGCTTTGCGCAAAATAGCAAGATGTTGTGATGCAACAGATTGCTCCAGGCGCAGTTTTACATAAAGCTCAGTAACGGTAATCCTTTTATGTTCGTCAATTGTTTTAAGAATCAATTGTCTGAGTTTATGGTTGATTGCACGCAAAACAAGCGCTGCTTTTTTAATTTTTAAATAATCCATGTTTTTAAGAGCTTCACTTTCATTAGTGTGCTCTAAATGGTTTGTTTCGTGACTTTGGGTTGTAACTGTCATTTCAATTAGATTTTAATTGCGTTTAAGATGAATGGTTTTCTATCAAATCAGGTTTTTCTTAACCACAAAGGTACGTATTGTAAATAGATATATTTTGTAACGAAACATTAAAATAAAAGTTATTTTTTTGTAGGAGTATAAAATTCCTTTATATATATTGGTTCCGCAGTAAGTAAATTCTCAAACTGATTTTTTTGAAATCTATTCCATGAAAATGCTGCAATGGCTTCACAAGAAACTTCTTGATCAGAAAAAGAAGATTGTGAAATTCTATCCTTTATTAAATCCTTAAATTTAAAGGCCCCGCTCCCAAAGAAATAGATTGGTTTTTCCTGCAATAAATCTGCAAAAGAATGTTCGTCTAAAATCATTGCTGATGGCGGAATTACTTCGTTTAAACGTGCATCATAAACTGCAGTAAAAACCTCCATTCTGCGCGCATCGATCAGTGGACAAAACAATCCATTTTTATTGGCTGTATTTTCAATCGCTGAAAACGCCATTAGTTCCAAAGTATTAAAAATCATCAGCGGTATTTTTAACGCAAAACACAATCCTTTTGCCGTAGCCAAACCGACCCTGATCCCCGTATAAGAGCCGGGGCCACCGGTAACTCCGATAGCTTTTAGTTGAGATGGAGAAATGCCGGTTTGTTGTAAAATCTGATGAATACCGGTGTGTAAAAAGGCGGCATGTTTTTTTGAATGATCGTTTACCAAAGGTGCTAAAACAGAATCCTGGTCGCATAGGCTCACAATTGCTTTTTCAGAGGTGGTATGTATATTTAAGATATAATTCATTTTATAACATCGTTTGCTGCTGTTGAAAGAATCGTTTTACCAAAGCTGGCGCCGGAAGATAGCGCTCTTCTTTTTCTGATAATTTTTTTAATAATGAATAAATTTTTTCAATGCCGATTTTTTGCACCCATTCAAATGGCCCGAGCGGATAATTTGTTCCCAGCTTCATCGCCAAATCTATTTGCTCGTTGCTACTGACATTTTCGCCTAACGCAAAAAACGCTTCATTAATGATCATACTGATTACACGCGGAGCTACAAATCCAGGTTCATCCTTGACGAAAAATATTCGGCGGCTGAAATTTTTAAAAATATTTTCGATTCTTTCCCCATCATGAGAGGCAATTTCCCAAACTTCTCTTTGTAAAAAACCTGGCCAGCCATTAATTCTGCTGATGTTCGAAGGAAAATTAAATACCGACAGTGTTTCTGTAACGGCGTTTATCAATACCGGTTTATTCTCGTAAAGAGTAAAATCCATTGCGTCAGAAAAATCCGAAAGAATTAAAAAGGCATCGTGATTTTTGTATTCGTCACTTTCGGGAAGTCTGTTTTTGAAACTGAAGATAAAATCAGCCGCCGGAAAATTGGATACAATTTCGTTTTGTTGTTCTTCATTTCCATATACAAAAATCTTCATGCTTTATTTTTTGCAAAAATAGGTTTGTTAGTTGATGGAAAGTTTTGCAACTTTAATGCCTTTTAAACAAAATCAAACATGGATAAAGCAATTATCAACACAA
>JAHEZB010000538.1 GCA_023251285.1 Chitinophagaceae bacterium
TGTAAATGCTTTTGCAACCGTGATGGGACAATCAGTAAGAGATTTTAATTGGGGAGGAAATTCCAATGCTGCCAACCAGGGAATTTTATTAATAAACGCATACCTATTAACCGGTGATAAAAAATATGTTGACTATGCATTGACAAATCTGGATTATCTGCTCGGCAGAAATGCAACCGGTTATTGTTTTGTAACTGGGATCGGCAGCAAATCTCCGATGCATCCACATCACCGACAATCCGTTGCAGATGGAGTTACCGATCCGGTTCCCGGTTTATTAGTGGGCGGCCCGAACCCCGGAATGCAGGACCATACCAAATATGAATTTACGGAGCCCGAAACTGCTTATTCGGATAATTCAGCTGCGTATGCATGCAACGAAATTGCGATTAACTGGAATGCCCCAATGGTTTATTTGGTAAATGCAGTTGAAGCTTTACAGATGGAGGCTGGTTTTTATTGAAAAAAAAACATTTCCGCCTAAATTCTCTTTACATTTCCTTTTGCAGGGTACGTTTTTTCAAAATAAACACTTCTGATTTTCCAGATGAATCGTGGTATGACTGTGATAATTCCCATCCATTGAAATAAAAGAAATTCAATAAAAAAGTGAGACTTGTCCTGGCAAAGGTCAAAGCAGCCCCTTTATCGTCCGCAACGGTCATCTTGTTTCTGCCACCCAATTGACCATAATCAAAAGCTATTGTTTCCCATCGCGTTTCTATCTGGCCATATGCTGCATCAATACTATCGAGCCTGATTCCATTCACATAGCCAAACGTTTTTGGAGTTATTACAGCTAAAGTATTTCTATCCTTGGTTTGAGAAAAAGCAAATATGGATGGTAAAATAAAACAGATTAATAAAAATCTTTTCATGAAGTGATAATTATATAAAGAGTAAGAGTACGAGCATAGATTTTAAATGAAAAACGCAATAGTTGTCTATTGCGTTATTTTCAAAATAAGAAAAGGTGTTATTTATCGATTTGCTGATTAAACTGGAGTAACAGTGCAATAAACAACCACGTCATTAAAATCATTATCACAATCCGCCCTGGTACGATCCCGATCTTCAAAGCCAATCAATACTTTATTATCAGCAGGATAATTGATTAAAACTGCATGTTTCTTAAGTTTAGGATCTACTTCAGGATTCAAAGCATCATTTGAGCAAAAATGTACCGCGTTATTATCAAGGGTTCTTTTAGTAGTATCCCAGGCGTTCTCCATTAAAACGAAACCAATAGAAGTGCCAACATCAAATTTTCCAAGTAATACTTTATCTCCTGGTACTAAACCTGACAGCCGGCCGGCATTTGGGAAAATATAAGTGATCAACGAAATATCTTTCGCACTGGTCGGTGGCTGACCTGATGGATAAGTATAAAAAGCAAGGGAGTTAGAATTGGCGCTAAAGCCAGAAACAAAAGTGATATAAACGTTTGAAGGTTTTGCTATAGTAATATCGCCGATAGCTGGATTGTTGAATAATTCAGGATGTGAAAGCGTCAGATTTTTTCCATCCGGCAGAGTGGTTTGAATAAAAGACAGCATTGCCGGAGGGATGGTATCTTTCATCATATTCTGAGGTGTTCCAGAGGGATCAAACGTTCCAAGATTGTTGTATTGTGTAGTAGTAAATTTCACGGGTTTCGTAACCGGGTCTTTTTTGCAGGCACTGAATGCCACAACTGTGATTAATAGTAAGAGGTAATTTTTAGTTTTCATAAACTTTTTAATTTACAGTGATAAAATTTTAAAATAATAGATAAAATATAAAAGGAGACAAGTCTCAGTTAATCAAAACGTGTTTCCCGCTATTTTAGTTCATGACCATCGATTTATTTATAAGACAAAAATATTGCCATTTAGGTTGTACCAATAAAAGCAATAAAAGAATTTTACGATAAACAAACATATATTAGCAATTTCACTTTTTGCAGAATCAACTCATTAAGCTTTTTTTATTACGAAATTTCGACTAATTCGATATCAAAAACCAGTTCTTTTCCTGCCAGTTCGTGGTTTGCATCCAATACGACCACATCATCTTTTACTTCAGTAACCACCACAGGAATTGGTTGTCCCGCCTGGTTTTGCAATTGTAATTTCATTCCGGGTTCCAGCTTCATATCCTCGGGGATGTTGGATTTTGGAAATTCAATTATCGCGTCGGCATTTTTTTCCCCATAAGCATTTTCCGGAGCGATATTGATCGTTTTCTTTTCGCCAACTTCCATTCCAGGAATAGCTTCATCAAACCCTTTAATCATTTGGCCGGCACCTACTGTAAAAGCAAGCGGTTCCCTTCCTTCACTTGAATCAAATTGTTCTCCGCTGGTAAGTTTGCCTTTATAATGCACTTTTACATTATCGCCTTTTTTTGCTTTGCTCATAATTTTTTGTTTTAAAATAAAAAAATATCAGACACTCCCGTTGAAATTATACGAATCGTATTTGCAAGGTTGGTAATTACATTAAATGTACCAAAAATATTTTTCTTGTGAGAATGAGGTTTTCATTTGCATTTTCTGTTATTTTACAACCCTGCATTTAAAAAGTTTATAAAATTAAATAAATGAATAGAAAAATCGCTTTTGTTTTATTGCTGCTCACAACGAGTTTTATTGGATTTACTCAAAAAAGAATCATTCCCGGAGCCGAAAGAATGGATCAATATCTTCCTTTATTGAAAGGAAAAAATGTCGCCCTTTTTGCAAATCAAACCTCTACCGTTGGCAATTCACTGCTCCTGGATACTTTATTGAAAAGAGGAATAAAAGTCGTGAAGATCTTTGGGCCTGAACACGGATTTCGTGGTACTGCAGATGCTGGCGAAAAAGTTGGAAATGCGATTGACAAAGAAACCGGGATTGAAGTGGTGAGTCTTTATGGGCAACACAATAAACCAACTTCCGAAGATTTGAAAGGGG
>JAHEZB010000028.1 GCA_023251285.1 Chitinophagaceae bacterium
AAAGTACTTTTATTATTTTTATTTTTTTTTCTTTTGCTTTTATTCGGTAGGAATCAGTAAGGACGTGTATTTGACAGGAAATAGCCGGAAAGTTTTAATTTTTTTTACCTATGATTTTAATCATCTTTGACACTGCTGTTGGTCATTTTTGGAAGTCTGTTTTTTGCGGAATTTTGTTTCACCTCTTCATAAAAATCTGAAAAGCAAAAACGATAATGGGGATTATGAAAGATATCAATAATGACTATCAGCAATGGACTAAAAAGCTGGAGCTTTTCCGGCAGGAAAGTGCCTTGCTAAAATATCGCCTGAGCGACATGGTGGATGCCGATGATGGAAATGTTTTTTTGCAAAAAGCAGAATATTTTCAAAACGAATTATTGTTTAAAGATGAGTCGCTGAAAAAATTAATTCCTGAAGTTCAGTACTATAAAGATCTGGCAGAAAATAAATTGCATTTGCCTAAAAAAATAAATGCACTTCACAATAAGCTGCAGAAAGATATCGCAAAGTTTGAAAAACAATTTTTCATTCTTTCAAAAGAATTTAACGAACAGATGCTGCAACATTTGTAACGCATTAATTCAACATTTGCAGCAATTTTTTTTCATTCAGAACTTTTACATATCCTGCTTCAGCTTCTATTAGTTTTTCACTTTTAAAATCGCTCAAAGTCCTTATTAAAGACTCGGTTGTAGTACCAGCAATGTGCGCGAGATCTTCCCTGGAGATGTGTATGATAAAATCGGTATTGCCCTCTTCCTTATATTTTTTTGATAAAGTAATGATGGAATCAGCGACTCTTTTGCGAAGGGAATTATAAGCAAGGTTAATAAGTTGTTCTTCTTTTTCAGAAACATTATGTGCAAGGAGCTTGATAAATTTTTGAGCGACTTTTTTGTTGTTATTAATCAGTATTTCAAAGTCCTGTCGTCCTATCGTACCAATTTCACTCTCTTCTAAAGTCTCTGCATTTTCTTTATAAACTGAGTTTTCAAGAAGCGCGTTATAACCAAAAAAATCGCCGGCATTATACAGGCTTGTCGTCAGTTCTTTGCCGTTCTCATTAATTTTATAAGTTCTTATTTTCCCGGAATCTAAGTAATATAAACTGTGCGGATGATTGCCTTCTGAATAGATGCGTTGCTTCTTTTTATAATTATTGATAACTTTTGTATCGGTTAATTTTTCAAGTGTATTTTCATTTTTTATTTCATCAAAAAAATCATCGAGGCTTTTTGATGCATTTGCCTGTTCTTTTTGATATTGAATTTTTTGTAAACGACTTTCTATTGCATGCAACAATTCCAGATCTGTAAAGGGCTTTGTGATATAATCGTCGGCTCCCATTTCCATTCCTTTTCTGAAATCGCCGCGCTCTGTTTTGGCCGTTAAAAATATAAATGGGATACTTTTTAAACTTTCATTTTTTGTTACCAGGTGCAACAATCCATATCCGTCTAAAACAGGCATCATAATATCACACACAATCAGGTCAGGCACTTCTTTCACTGCAACTTCATAACCTTCTTTTCCGTTAGCGGCGAGTGCAACTTTATACCCTGCCAGCTCAAGAATTTCTCCCGTGTTCTCCCTGATTTCATTATTGTCTTCTACTAATAAAATTTTTGTCATTGTGCAAAGATTAAATTTATTTCGGTTCCTTTATCCAATCCGCTTTTTATATTTATTTCTCCATCCATCATTTCTACATATTTCGCTACAATGTGAAGGCCAAGGCCGGTTCCCGGTATATTTTCCGCATTCGTAGCCCGGTAGAATATTTCAAATAAATGCTCCTGGTCTTTTGTTGAGATGCCAATTCCTTCATCTTTGATAGAAAATTTGATCAAACGGTTTTCTACTGTCGTAGAAATGAAAACCGGTTTATTTTCTTCTGAAAATTTCACCGCATTCGATAAAAGATTTATGAGAATATTTTTAAACAATACTTCATCCAGAGCCACATCGGTACTTCCGGTATGTTGGTAATTTACATACTGGCCTGGTTTTAATATTTCCGCCATTTCATTTACCTGTTGAGTGATCAATTCTTTGAGGTTAAAGACAGAAACATGAGCGGTCAATTTGCCGTCTTCAATTTTTCCTAGAGAAAGAAATTCATTCAAAATATTATTCAGATTCATCACGGAAGACTTGATTCGTTGCACGTGCTTATCCCGTTTCGGTTGTTCTTCTGTCAATTTATATTTTGCCAATAAAGAAGCTGATGAAAGTATCGTGCTCAAAGGTGTTCTGAACTCATGAGACGCCATTGACACGAACGCGCTTTTTAATTCGCCCAAATCTTTTTCTTTGCTTAAAGCTTTCGAAAGCTCATCTTTTGAGGCTTCCAGTTTCTCCATCGTTTCCTGAAGTTTTGATGTTCGTGCAGCCACTTTTTTTTCCAATTCTTCATTTAATACCTCCATCTTCTTATTCATCGCGGCTAATGCTAATCGTTGTTCGAGCAATTTATTCTGAACTTCTATCCTTGCACTGATATCACTGATAAACGCAATTGAAAAAACTTCATCATCAACGGAATAACTGCTGAGACTGATTTCAAGCGGCATTTCTGTTCCATCTTTTTTTACACCAAAAAGGTCTCGTCCCATTCCCATCGGCCTTGTTTGCGGATGTTCGACGTAAACTTCACGGTCGTGAACGTGTTGATGATGAAATCTTTTTGGAATCAGGATCTCCATTTTCTTTCCCGATAATTCATCCGGGTTGGAATATCCAAACTGCCTTACTAAAAAATCATTTGCAAGCGTAATATCTCCGTTTTGATTAATAACAAGGATACCTAATGAAGCATTTTGAAATATTGCCTGGAATTTTTCCTGCTCACTTCGTAGTTGTTTATCCATCACCGTTTTTTTGTAAAGAAAAACAAAGTTCTAATAAAAAGAATGAAAGAGATTTTATCACTGAAGAAGTGTTAGGGGATTTTCAAGAATTGTTATTTGGCAAAGAATACCACAGATATTCTTTATTAATGAAAGAGGTTTAAATCACAAACGCTAATTACAGAATATTAGAATTCAGTTTATGAAAAGTTATTCTGTTTTACAAGATCAATAAAACGGCTGGTTAATTTATTTATAAACATTATAATCCTGGTCTGCAGTAAACGGAGAAATAAACCGAATTTTTATTTCTTACTTCCCTGTAATTGACGCAGGTAATTGCTGAATCCTTGTAATACTTATTCCCTACATTTTCATTCACCCCTCAACTTCCATATAACTTTCCACGGGCTCACAAGTGCAAATCAAATTCCTATCGCCATAAGTATTATTCACCCTGCTCACTGCCGGCCAGAATTTGTTTTCTCTAACGTAATCCAATGGGAATGCGGCTTTGCTGCGCGGATAAGAATGATTCCATTCATCTGCCGCAACAACTGATAAAGTATGCGGTGAATTTTTCAATACATTATCTTTCTTGTCTGATTCGCCATTTTCAACACTTTTTATTTCTTCGTAAATAGAAATCAGTGCGTCACAAAATTTGTCAAGTTCCTGTTTGTTCTCACTTTCGGTTGGTTCGATCATGATCGTTCCTGCAACAGGGAAACTGAGTGTTGGCGAATGAAATCCATAATCCATCAATCTTTTGGCAACATCTTCGGCTTCAATTCCAGCGCTGTTTTTAAAAGGACGCAGGTCAACAATGAATTCGTGAGCGCATGTTCCGGCTTTTCCGGTAAATAAGATTTTAAAATATTTTTTCAGACTCGCCTTCATGTAATTGGCGTTGAGAATCGCATATTCTGTTGCTTTTTTCATTCCACTTTCACCGAGCATTTTGATGTAGGCATAACTGATCAGCAAAATGCTTGCAGAGCCATATTGAGAAGCGCTTACTGTTCCTGCATTATTTTTTCCGGGTAAGAAAGGAGCCAGCTTTTCATTCACACAAATTGGTCCCATGCCGGGGCCGCCGCCGCCATGCGGAATTGCAAATGTTTTGTGCAAATTCAAATGACAAACATCAGCACCAATAAATCCCGGAGCTGTTAATCCAACCTGCGCATTCATGTTTGCGCCATCCATGTAAACCAATCCGCCATTTTCATGGACGATGTCACAAATTTCTTTGATGCCTTCTTCAAAAACGCCGTGTGTGGAGGGATAAGTAACCATCAAACCGGCCAATGAATCTTTATTTTTTTCTGCCTGCAATTTTAGATCTTCAATGTCAATATTTCCCTGCTCATCACATTTGGTAACAACCACTTTAAACCCTGCCATCACTGCACTTGCTGGATTCGTTCCATGAGCAGAGATAGGAATCAGAATTACATTTCTGTGTGTATCATTTTTGCTTTCATGATATCTTCTCATCGCCATCAAACCCGCAAATTCTCCCTGCGCACCGCTGTTTGGTTGAAGAGAGCAAGCGGCAAATCCTGTAATCGTTGACAATAATTTTTCCAGGTCTTTTATGATGAAATCATAGCCTTCTGTTTGCGATGAAGGAGCAAAAGGATGAATCCGGCTAAAATGCGCCCAACTCACCGGAATCAATTCGGAAGCGGCATTGAGCTTCATGGTACACGAGCCTAAAGCAATCATCGATTGTGTAAGCGAAAGATCTTTATTCTCCAATGTTTTTAAATAACGCATCATTTCTGTTTCGCTATGATACTTTTTAAAAACAGGATTTTGTAAAAAATCAGAAGTTCTGAGAAGTGAATCAGGAATATTATTCAAATCAGCTTCATTATCAAAAGTCACTGCTGATGTATCAATATCGCATGCAGAATCAAAGACACTCAAAATATCGAGCACATCATTTTTTGTGGTGGTTTCATCCAAAGAGATCGTAACGAGATCGTCAGAAGAAAAATGAAAATTCATTTCATGCGCCTGTGAAATTTCGGCTAGTTTTTCCCGATTATTTATTTTGAAAGTAATGGTATCAAAATAATTTTGGTTTACCAATTCATAACCACTTCCCTGCAGATGTTCTGCAAGGGTTTGGGTTAATAAAGTAACTCTTTCAGCAATTTCTTTCAATCCTTGCGGCCCGTGGTATACCGCATACATGGCGGCCATATTTGCCAGCAAAGCCTGCGCGGTACATATGTTTGAAGTGGCTTTTTCCCTGCGGATGTGTTGCTCCCTTGTTTGCAAAGCCATTCGAAGCGCACGGTTATTTTGGGCATCGATACTTACACCAATAATCCTTCCGGGAATGTTTCTTTTAAATTCATCTTTTGTCGAAAAAAACGCTGCATGAGGTCCGCCAAATCCCATGGGTACGCCAAAACGCTGAGAAGAACCGATTGCTACGTCGGCGCCTAATTCGCCGGGCGGAGTTAATAAAGTCAATGCAAGTAAATCAGTTGCCATCACTACCTGCGCATTCACTGAATGAACTTTCTCTATGAAGTTGCGGTAATCTTCAATGCTTCCTTCGCTGTTGGGATATTGTACGATTGCACCAAAATATTTTTCATCCAGTTCAGCCGTTTTGTAATCTCCAACAACCAGTTCAATGCCGACTGGTTTTGCTCTTGTGGTTAAAATCTCTTTGGTTTGTTCAAATATTTTTTCATCGACAAAAAACTTTCCTGCAGTGATGTGATCGTGATCTTTATTTTTATGATTGAAAAGCATCGCCATGGCTTCGGCAGCTGCGGTTCCTTCATCCAGCAAACTTGCATTAGCAATTGGTAAAGCCGTTAAATCGCTCACCATGGTTTGAAAGTTCAATAAACTTTCCAAACGCCCTTGTGCAATTTCGGCCTGGTAAGGAGTGTATTGGGTGTACCATCCTGGATTCTCAAAAAGATTTCTTAAAATAACCGAAGGTGTAATCGTATCGTAATAACCCTGGCCAATGTATGATTTAAAAACCTTGTTTTTATTCGCAATTTTTTTTAATTCAGCCAAGTATTCAAATTCGCTGATCGGTTCAGCGATGTCCAGTCTTTTGTGCAGCCTTATTTGGGAAGGAACTGTTTTATCAATTAATTCATCAAGAGAAGCAACGCCAATGGTGGCAAGCATTTCGTTAGTTTCGGTATCATCCGGGCCAATGTGTCTTGACACAAATTCTGAGGATTGTTTTTCAAAAAGATTCATAAAAAGTTTGATTTTTATTTTCACAGTAAACCGACAAATAATGTGATTTTTATTTTTAGTGAAAATGACGGCGCGAAGTTACAATTAGATATGTTATTCTGCTTTCTGTGAAATTGGAAAATCGGGAAATTTATCAATATCTTAATTACCCGTTTTGATCACGTGGGTACTGGTAACATAAAAAAAAATTTCAGGTATGCAGCAGTCGTTTCTCCGCAAACATCCAGATCTTTTGAAAAGTATCGGTATTTTGAAAAAGAGCTCTTATCAAATGAGTCCTTTTTAAGATGCGAGTTATTGGAACAGAAAATAATTATTGTTCTTCTGCCTTTCTCTTTTCGTTCTGCCACCATTTAAACCCTACAACTCCAATCGCAACGTAAGGAATAAACATGAGGTAGAGTATCCCTGTATTAAACCCTTCTGCAGGTTTAGAACCCATTTGTGCTACGGTTTTCGCGCAGATGGAACATTGTGCAAAAACACCTGTGGTAAATAACGAAAAACAAACTGCTAAAAATAATATAAAGAGTGGTTTTTTCATTTTTCAGTCGTGCAAAGATACATTCAAAAAGGGAAGCCTGCGAGAAGTTTATTTTTTTTTCAACTAACTTCATGCGATTTTTTTATGGAATTCCCGTTATTTTTTTCTAATTTATTCGAATATTATGGATCATCACTCTTCGCTTAGTCTGCAAAACTTTAAAAATTATGTTGGAATAAAATTTCAATTATATAACAGTCTTTTTACCTCTTTGCCTTTTTATAAAATTGAAAAAACAGGAATGCTTTTATCCTTGTTTTTAAATATTTGTGAAGAAGGTTACAAAAAGAAACTCAGTCCTGCGCAAATTATTGAAGAGTTTTTTTCGAAAGACACTTCCTATAAAACTGAATCTGAAAAACTGGATTTACTTTTCAGGTTTATTCAATTTGTAGAACGGCAGGTAGTACTCTTTGATGCGCTGGAAGATGCGGCTTTTAAATACGTACACGATACAACCGGCGCGGGTACTTTAAAACAACTGGAAGTAGAAGTGGTTCAAAATAAAAAAGAAAAAGAACTGGATAAAAAACTGGAAGATTTTTCAGTGGAAATCGTGCTGACAGCGCATCCTACACAATTTTATCCCGGTTCTGTTTTAGGTATCATTAATGATCTGTCAAAATCATTATCGGAAAATAATACCACCCGTATAAACATGTACCTGCAGCAATTGGGAAAAACACCTTTTTTCAAAAAAGAAAAGCCAACGCCTTATGATGAAGCATTGAGTTTGATATGGTATTTGGAAAATGTCTTTTTTGCTGCAGCAGGAAGAATTTTTTCTTTTTTAAAAAATCAATTTCCGGCAGCCGATTATAAAAATAACCCCGTCATTAAGATGGGTTTTTGGCCTGGTGGAGATCGTGATGGAAATCCATATGTAGATACCGAAACTACTTTTAAAGTAGCGGATGGCTTGCGTGGCGGAATTATAAAATGTTACTATCTTGAAGTTAGAAGACTCAGGCGCAGATTAACTTTTAAAGGCGTGGATGTTCTTTTGGCCGATCTCGAAAAACAATTGTACAATAACATTTTTATTCCCGGAGGCCGTACGGATATCAGCAAAGAAAGCATTTTAAAAATATTAAAAGATATACGTGAAATTATCATTTACCAGCACAATGGATTATTCCTTTACCTCGTCGATGATCTTATAAATAAAGTGCACATTTTCGGGTTGTATTTTGCTTCGCTTGATATCAGGCAGGACAGTTCCATACATAAAAAAGTGTTTGAAGCTCTTGCTGAATCTGGTGTGGATTTTCCTTCAGATTATGAAAAATTAAGTAAGGATAAAAAGATTGAATTTCTCACAAAAAACGCGAAAGAAATTCCAGAGAAAGATTATGGTGATCCGATTATTAATGACACTTTTAAAAGTATAAAAGCGATCAAATTAATTCAGCAATTTAATGGAGAGCGAGGATGCAACCGCTATATTATCAGTCATGCTGAAACTGCATTGAACGTTTTGGAAATTTATGGTTTGTTTATTATGTGTGGGTGGAAAAAAGAGGAAATGAAAGTGGATATAGTACCGCTTATAGAAATGGTGGAAGATTTGAAAAATGCCGCTGATACGCTTACTACTTTGTTTCAGAATGAAGAATACCGGGCACATTTGAAACGAAGAAATAATACCCAAACCATCATGCTTGGATTTTCCGATGGCACGAAGGACGGCGGTTATCTCATGGGAAACTGGTCTATTTATAAAGCAAAAGAACAACTTACTTCCGTTTCCCGCGAGTTTGGAATTGACGTAATTTTCTTTGACGGACGTGGCGGCCCGCCAGCCAGGGGCGGTGGAAAGACCCATAAATTTTATGCATCAATGGGAAAAAATATTGCAAACAAAGAAATTCAATTGACGATCCAGGGGCAAACAGTAAGCTCTAATTTTGGAACAATTGAATCAGCGCAATATAACATGGAGCAACTGCTTCATGCCGGCATCTCTAATGATATTTTTTCCAACCGCCATATTACTTTGGAAAAGGGAGAAGAAAAATTATTGCAAGAGCTGGCAGATGCAAGTTTTGTGAGTTACAGTGCTCTGAAAAACCATCCTGAATTCATGAATTATTTAGTGCAGATCAGTCCGTTAAAATTTTATAGCGATACAAATATCGGCAGCCGCCCTACAAAAAGAAAGAAAGGAAAAATGAACATGGAAGATCTGCGCGCTATTCCCTTTTCGGGTTCCTGGAGCCAGATCAAACAAAATGTACCGGGTTATTATGGTGTGGGTGCTGCTTTGCAGAAAATGGAAGAGGAAGGAAAGTTGCCAGAGATGAAAAAGCTTTATCAAAATTCTTTATTTTTCAAAACTTTAATTGACAATTGCGAAATGGCGATGAAGAAATGTTTTTTTCCATTGACAGAATACCTCGCCAACGATGAGCAATTTGGTGAAATATGGAATATGATGTTTGAAGAATATGAAAAAACTAAAAGATATCTTTTCAAACTTACCGGAAATAATGAATTGATGGCAGACTATCCCGTCGAACAACTTTCGGTAAGCATGCGGGAAAAAATGATTTTGCCTTTGGTAACGATCCAACAATATGCAATGATGAATATACGCGAAATAGAACAAGAGCAAACGAAAGATTCATTAAAAGGAACGTATGAAAAACTGGTAATGCGCTGCTCATTCGGAATTATCAATGCGGGAAGAAATTCCGCATAGAATGATTTATTTGGAAACAACAAATGAACAAATAACCGGCGTTTGTGTTTTTAAGAAAGAAAGGAAAGAATAGAGTAATAATGCTTGCTGAAGATTTTGTTCCTCTTCCTTCAGCTAGTCTTTGCTATTTTGTTCACCTGAAATATAAATTATTAAACTGCAATCTTTTCTTTTTTCAATAAATGGAGGTTTTGCCTGATAAAAAAGGGGAAAATCCCTATATGCCGCGATTTCCTTTTCTTTGTTAATTTGTATTGCAATGAAAACATTAGCAATGATATTTACTGATTCGTCCTCAAAGATTGTGATCAAAAAGCCAGTATTCCTCACTTAAGATTTGTGTCATGGTTTAAGAGTAAATGATACTCTTTCCGTTCTATCTGCTGCATAAGAACCTAAAATCCAACACACTTATTCCTGAACGAATAATTTTAAAAAATATCAACATGAGCTACCAGTTGTTAAAGCATGATGTATTATTCTATCAGAGGTTCTTAGCTGTCGGAGGTTTTTATAAGGGCGTTTTAGACGGACAATGGGGCCCAATAACCAATACGGCTGATGCCGAGTTTGTAGAGCAAAGCAAATTAATTACACAGCAATATGGAACATTTGATGCAGCCAGCGAATCTAATATCATCACTTTATTGCCCGAAGCTCAGGCGGAAGCGCGAAAGTTTTTGATAATAGCTAAAGACAATAATCAGGATATACGAATCTTATCTGGCACCCGAACTTATGATGAGCAGGATTTGTTATATCAACATGGAAGAAATGGCGACACCCGGCCAATCATTACCAACGCCCGTGGCGGGCAAAGCAATCACAATTTTGGCATCGCATGGGATATTGGCGTATTTGCAAATGGCTGTTACGTTGAAAATGATATACCATACAAATCTTTCGCCGCCATGGCTCTTCCACTCATGAAAACAATTGAGTGGGGTGGCAACTGGATTTCATTTAAAGATTATCCTCATTACCAGTTAAAGCCTGTGAGCAAAACTGAATCAGTAATTCGGGGACTGTTTGAAGCAGGAAATGTATATGTGTGATAGTAAAGCCGAAGGTGCTGGTTAGATTAATACCAGGTACTGAAAAAATGAAAATCTGTACTATTTGTTGGGTTACTGAATAGTTCTGGATCGGTGTATCGAATGATCAACTAAAGCGAGTTTTAACTTTTTAAAAAAAAACCAATTCAAGTTGCGGTACCCATTATATGCGACCACATAATTGTGATGAAGACGTAAAGGGAATTTTATCACACAATTCTGTTTCAAATCTTATTACTGCGAATGGAAAAACGGTGATCGA
>JAHEZB010000029.1 GCA_023251285.1 Chitinophagaceae bacterium
TTCAGCCCATAAGGAATACCGGAATATGAACCACTGCCATTTTTTGTAAAATATACCGCTGTTCTTGGATCATCATAAGACATTAAAGTGTCAACAAATGTCTGGCTTGGCGCATAGTCCGCGCGACCGTCAAACTGCGCATTCCATGGATTTCTATAAGTGTCATCAGAAAGGTATGTATAAACGACATTATCCGAATTGTTGTCTACGAATCCAGCCGGATCATTTAAGGCCTTTTTAAATTCGGTAGCTGCATAATCGGACGGACCAGGGTAAACTTTAGAGAGTCTTAAGCTCAAAGTCATTCTCAGCGAATTTGCAAACTTTTTCCAACGAGCGGCGCTTCCATTTAGCAGGATGTCACCCTTAACAGCTGCACCACCATCAAACTGAGCAATGGCTTCTGTCAGTTCTTTGATGATATCTTTGTAAATGGAATCCTGCGGCGTATAAGAGGCGGCTACTTGTCCCTGTAAAGCATCGGTATAAGGTATATCACCATACATATCAGAAACCATGGCAAAAAGATACGCTTTGTATATCCTGGCAACCGCTATTTGATTTGCATTTGAACCACTGTTAGAAGCATATACTTTTGTTTTTTCATCTGAATTATATTCAATGATTTTTTGCAAATCTTCTAAAGGATTTACATAAAATGTTGCCCAGTCTATCTGAGCCATGGCGTATTGCGCCTCATCGGGATATTGAGTCTGCATAAGCCATTGAACATATAAAGTTGGATTTGTTTGAAAAGAACGACTACTTGCCAGAGCAGATGATGTCCGATAGATTGCATCCGTCAGAAGCGCAGATGGTAGCGGAACAGTAGCAGAGTTTGGGCTAACGTTGGTATTACCAAAATCACCGGCTTTTTTGCAACCCGCTATTAAAACTACAAACGCAAGGAATATTCCCGTGATTTTATATTTTAAGTATTTCATTTTTCGTAATTTTTAATTTTAAAATCCTAATTTAATGCTGAAACCATAACTACGGGTACTTGGCAACCCGCCATTTTCTCCGTATTTATTTCCTAATTCAGAAGGATCCCAGTTTGTATTATCTTTTGCGCGGGCAAGGAGCCATAAATTTTGTCCAACCAAAGAAACTGTTATCTTTTGAATAGGATTATTATCTGCTTTGAAAATCTTTTTCACAGGCAGATCGTAACCAAAACTGATAGATCTCAGCTTTATATAGCTTGCGTCATGAATGTATGGTTCAGCAATTTTATTTGAGAAGTAAAACTGGTGAAAATAGTCGTAGCCTTCCACATACATGTCTACCGGCTTATTATCTTTATCAACACCTTTTACATGCACACCTCCTCCATCAGCAACTGCATCTCTAACATTCTTTCCTTTATCATTCAATTCAGCTGTTTCTTTGTAAAGTCCGGAAAAATTACCCCACATTTCCGACAAAGAGAAGAATTTGCCACCTTTTTGGAAATCAATACCAATGGCAAGATTTAGATTTTTATACGAGAAGCTGTTGAAAAATCCGCCGGTAAAATCCGGAAGTACAGAACCAAAATAATCATTTAGAACTGGCTTATAAGTGCCATCTGCATTTAAAATCGGAACTCCGTTTGCATTTTTCAAAATACCTGTTCCTCTTAATTGTCCCCAGGTAGCGCCACTATCTTTATTTACAATAGTTGCAAATCCAAATGCACCAGTACCCTCTATAGCAGTACTATACACTAAAGTATGGATATCGGGAGTCAGTTCAACTACTTTGGATGTATTTTTAGCAAAGTTGAAACTACTATTCCACACGAATTCACGTGTCTGAACTGGTGAACCTTCTAAAGTTATTTCAAATCCGTTACGTTCAAGTCGTCCGGCATTGATCGTCTTTTTTGTAAAGCCACTGGTAGAGGTGATATCAACATTCAGAATCTCATTGATTTTGTTTTCTTTATAGTAGGTAAAGCTGATCCCAGCCCTGTTATTAAAAAATTTCAAATCAACGCCGGCTTCGTAAGAAGAGGAGAGAGCTGGCATAATTGCAGAATTGGGCAATGTGTTTGGCACATCCATAAGAATGTTAGTTCCGTAGGTGAGCGGATTCACAGCATATAACAGATCAAGCCCATAGGGATTAAGATCCGAACCTACCTGCGCCCATCCGCCACGGACTTTTCCATAAGACAATGCCGGGAAATTGGCAATTAACTTACTGAACAAAATGCTGGCCCCAACGGAAGGATAAAAATAAGAATTCTTATCTGCCGGCAATGCGGAACTCCAGTCATTTCTGCCTGAAAAATCGAGGAAAGCAAAATCCTTGTAGCCTATATTACCGTGTCCATAAACACTTCGTACGGTTTTATATTCCCGATAATTAGAAAATGATGAAGGGGATTTACTGTTAGAAATCGTGTACAAATCCGGTACAACTAATCCTCCATTGGTAGAATTGCGTAGATCGCGATAAAAATTCTTCCTGATATTTCCACCTGCATTCAGATCAACACTGAAATCTCCGAAATGGTTATTGTAACTTGCTAATCCTTCGAAATTAGTTTCACTCGAGAAAGTTTGCCCTGTTGCATATGAGTTTTTATACACCGGCTGACCAACCTGAATACCACTAAACTCCATTATGTAAGGACGTTTATTCTCCCAATTATTGGTAACCTGGTTACGCCTCAAAAATGCTGCTACTTTAAAATGGCTATCATATTTATAAGTAAGATTAACATCCCCGAAAAGACGATCCTTGTTATTTACATTATCGATATTATTGAAGTAGAAATATGGGTTGAACCAATAATTGGCTTTATTAAAACCATTTGTATTAAAGGTTGTATTGGCGTTAGGATTAGCATGGTTCCAACTGGCAACCGCTCCTAAAGGTGTTTTAAAATCCTGCAATTCTTTCAATATCCCCATATCCAAATCCCGATGGAACCACTGGCTGAAGTTACCACTGGAAGGGTTGCTATATTGATCATCAAATTCTCCTTTTACTTTTTCATTGGTATAAAACACATTTGCACCAGCGGTAAAATGTGAGCTTAGATCAACAGTGCTTTGAGATGAAAGGTAATTTCTCTGCAGACTGGTATTTGGCAAAATACCATTTTGATACAGGTTTGTATAAGAAAACCTTGTTGAAAAATTTTCACCGGCTTTGCTTAAGGCAATGTTGTTGTTATAAGTGCTACCTGTCTTAAAAAAGGCTCTTACGTTATTCGGTTGTGCGTCCCATTTTGCTGTCTTAAAAGAATAGTTGCTTCCTGGATACCAGGCATACCATGGAATATAATCGCCCCCGTCAAAAGCCGGCCCCCAGCTACTATCGTCTGTATTATCATGATATCTCATACCGTCAAAAACTTTCCATTCTACCGGGTTTTTTTCACTCCACTTATATGTGAGCCATTCGCCACCGGTATCGCCGCCGCCATATCTATTCTGAAAATGAGGAATAGTGCTTGCCTTATCAATTGTAGTAGTGGAGTTCAATTCAATCCCAATACCACTTGCCCGACGTCCTTTTTTTGTAACAATTTCTACTACTCCGGCATCTGCTCTCTGACCATAAAGCGCCGTAGCATTCGGGCCTTTCAATACGGTAACGCTCTGAACGTCATCCATATTTAAATCTATAACATTCACCGGAGTGCCGTCGACAACGTACAAAGGATTTTTATCTGTTAATGATCCTGCTCCCCGGATTCTGATAGCAGAGGCAAAGCCCAACTTTGCCCCGGCAGGAGCTGAAATTTGCACACCTGCAATGTTACCGGCCAAAGCCGAATTTATGTCTGATTTTCCGGGAACAGCCACCTTTGAAGGGTCGATCTGTTGGGCAGCATAGGGAAGTGTAGCAACTCTGCGCTGAATTCCCAATGCAGTAGTTACCGTTACCGCTGAAAGTTCAGTAGTACTCCGGGAAAGTGTGGCTGTTGCGTGTCCATTAACAGGAGTAACCACTGACGAATTGTAACCAACAGCACTTATTAGCAAATTACCCGAGCCCTTCAGGTTAAGTGTAAATTGGCCGTTTGCATCCGCTGTGGTCGCATTTTTTGTTCCGCTTTCGGTTACGGTTGCAAAAGGTATTGCTCCGCCAGATTCATCAGTTACTGTTCCTGTGACAGTTTTTCCTTGCGAGAATGCTGATCCGACAAATAGCATCAGCATGGCAAAGATTGTTAGAAATCTTCTCATGTGTTTGTTGTTTTTAATTAATAAAAATTTTCTGGTTTATAAAAGCAAAAGTTTTGACAGTTTGATGATGTTTTTGCGTTTAGTTAACTTTAGACACACGAATATAGGGAAACGCTGCATCAAAATAAGCAATAAAATGACGACAATATGACATTTGGCTTCATATGTAGTATTAATGTAACTTATTAGAAGATTGAAGGTCAAATGGTTGTATAAGATGTTGAGCGGTATTTTTAAGAAAAAAAATTATTTTTTTCCTTAAAAAAAGAAAAATGAATACACTTCCTGATAAGTGACAAAAGCAACCGCTTGAAATATAGCAATAAGAATATTAGGTTATTTGTTAGTTACTGTATTCAAAACCTATTTGAGGGAAAACGCCGGCGTTGCTTTCAATACCTTTTGATAAATCACGCAACTTTCAATATGCGCTCCTGGCAAATAGCCGGTACTCATTAAAAATTCATTAACAATCTCTCCTCCTGTAAATTTGAAAGTTGTTTTAAAGATTTTCACCCATTCTTCTCTGCTTTTTGGATGATTGAGATCCAGCCAGTTTTTGAAAGATCCGAATTGATTTTGGATTTTCAGAATGGTTTTCGCATTTTCTATCGCTGCGTTGATTTTTAATTTATTTCTGATAATTCCGGGATCATTCACCAATCTTTCAAAGTCGCTGGCATCGAAAGCCGCTACCATTTTTATATTGAAATTTTTATATGCTTTTTTGAAATTTTTCTGTTTCTTCAAAATCGTATCCCAGCTCAATCCCGCCTGATTTATTTCGAGGACCAATCTTTCAAACAACTCATTATCATCCTCGATCGGAAATCCATAATAGTTATCGTGGTAAATGCGATGTACGCTATCTTTATCCATTAAGAGAATTGCTTCGCAATAGGAAGAGGCTTTTTGCATGGTCTGATTTTAAAATTTCAAAGTAAATATAATTGATCAAAATAAGTAACGCTAGCTTTTGAAAATAGAATCCTGATAATAAAAAATGATCTTTTGCTTTTATTAGAAATAAAATAATCACTTTTGTTTCCTATCCTTCTTTTTATTCCGAATAAATAAAATAAAAACCAACATAAATTAACACAGGCACATCATTACATGAACCAGGATCAGAAAAAAAAGATTATCATATTTGCTTCCGGAGCGGGCAGCAATGCACAAAAAATTATTCAATATTTTAAAGAAAAAAACACAGCAAAAGTTGTACTGGTTGTTTGTAACAAACGAGGCGCAGGAGTGGTTGAAATTGCAAAAAATGAAAACATCCCCGTTTTGTTTATCGAAAAAAATAAATTTAATGAAACCGGCTATTTGCAGGAAATAAAAAAGTATCAGCCAGATCTCGTAGTTCTTGCCGGTTTTTTATGGAAAGTGCCTCCTATTCTGATTCATCATTTTCCTCATCAGATTGTCAACATTCATCCGGCTCTGTTGCCAGCGTATGGTGGAAAAGGAATGTATGGTAGTGCAGTACATACCGCGGTTGTAGCCGCCAAAGAAAAAGAAAGCGGCATTACCATTCATTTTGTTGATGAAAAATACGATCACGGTGAAACGATCTTCCAGGCAAAATGTTTTTTAAATGAAAATGAAAGCGCCGAAAGTCTTGCTGTCAAAATTCATCAACTGGAACATGAATATTTTGCTAAAACAATCGAAAAATTATTAACAGAAAAGACTTAAGTTGAAAGAGATTAAGATCCAGCAAAGAAAGAAATAACTGCTTTTTTTGTTTAGATACTTGTCCTTCCCATTTGCGGTTGCAAATTGCGAACTTAAACGCAACTTAGATACGACATTTTTACAGAAACGATTTGCAACGTCAAACTTTTACATCACTCTTTTTTTCTAAATTTTCTTTCTCCATTTTACGCTTTTTCTTTTCTGCATGTGCCATCGCTGCTTCTCTCACCCAAGCACCATTTTCGTGAGCAGAAATCCTTGCATCAAGGCGCTCTTTATTGCATGGGCCATTTCCTTTTACCACATTCCAAAATTCGTCCCAGTTTATTTCTCCAAAATCATAGTGCCTTCTTTCTTCATTCCATTTTAAATCGGAATCAGGAATGGTAATTCCTAAAATGGCAGCTTGTTCTACACACACATCTACAAACTTTTGCCTCAATTCATCATTTGAAAAACGCTTTATTTTCCATTTCATGCTTTGTGCTGTATGTGGAGAAGCATCATCATTTGGACCGAACATCATCAGGCTTGGCCACCACCAGCGATTCAGAGCGTCTTGTGCCATCGCCTTTTGTTGTTTGCTTCCTCGAGAAAGCGTCAATAAAATTTCATAACCTTGTCTTTGATGAAAACTTTCTTCTTTGCAAATGCGCACCATGCCTCTTGCATAAGGCCCGTAAGAAGCGCGGCACAAGGGAACCTGGTTCATGATCGCTGCGCCATCTACCAGCCAGCCAATAGCGCCCATATCTGCCCAGGAAAGTGTGGGATAATTAAAAATAGAAGAATATTTCGCTTTGCCGCTAAGCAATTGATCGATCATTTCTTCCCGTGAAATGTTCAAAGTTTCTGCTGCACAATAAAGATACAACCCGTGCCCGGCTTCATCCTGCACTTTAGCAAGCAAGGTGGCTTTTCTTTTTAATGAAGGCGCTCGGGTAATCCAGTTAGCTTCCGGAAGCATTCCTACGATTTCGCTGTGAGCGTGCTGACTTATTTGCCTGATCAGCATTTTACGATACTCCTCGGGCATCCAATCTTTTGGTTCAATTCTTATTTCCCGGTCTATTTTATCATCAAATGTTGCCAGTAATTTTTCTGCGTCCATGTTCTGAAACTTTATTCTCAAAGTTACTGATTATAAAAACAGCATCTACGCTTCATCATAATCTACCACAACCTTTTTGCTCCGCGGATGCGACTGGCAGGTTAAAATAAAACCATCTTTTACTTCACTTTTTTCAAGACCGTAATTTGCTTCCATTTCCACTTCGCCTTCAACCAGTTTCGCTTTGCAGGTGCAGCACACACCGCCTTTGCATGCAAAAGGGAGATCTGCACCCTGGGCTAATCCGGCGTCTAAAATCGTTTGTCCATTGTATTCTAAATTAAAATCAAAGCTGCGACCATCTATTTTCAGTGTTATCTCAGCTCCTTCCGGTTCCGTTTGTTCTACGGCTTCATAAATTTTTGTATGTTCTCTTGTTGGAGTCGTAAATAATTCGAAGTGAATTTTTTCGGGTTCGATGCCCCAGCCGCAAAGAAAATCCTTCACAGTGTAAATCATTTTTTCGGGGCCGCAAATAAAAAAATCATCGATAATATCGAAATTGATGAGTTTCGATAAGTGATTGCATTTTGATTCATCTATCCTGCCATAATTGAAATCTGCTTCGGTTTTTTCCCTGCTTAAGATATAATACACCCTGAATCTTTTCAAATATTTATCTTTCAGCGCTTCTATTTCTTCTTTAAAAATGATGGATTGTAAATTTTTATTTCCATACACCAGCGTGACCGCACTATTAGCCTCTGTTACCAGAATTGCTTTTATAATGGAAATAATGGGCGTAATTCCACTGCCCGCAGCAAATAAAACATAATCATTCCGATCTGAATGCATTGTTTTCGGATAAAAATTCCCGGTAGGTGGCAACACTTCCAGCACATCTCCTTTTTTTAAATCCTTATTTGCAAAAGTGGAGAATATTCCGCCTTCTACTTTTTTCACTGCTACACGCAATTCATTCTCAGAAGGACTGCTGCAAATGGAGTATGACCTTCGGGCTTCTTCACCATTATTAAAAGTTCTGATCGTGATATTTTGTCCCTGCATAAAAAGAAAATCTTTCTGAATCTCTTCCGGAATTTCAAATGCAATGGAAACACAATCCACAGTTTCCTTTCTGATGTCTTTTACCTTAAGTTTATGAAAATGTATGGCCAATAGAATAATTTTTTTAAAAGTTCCAAAGGTACGCCAAGAAAAGAGCATATTTTTTTAAAATGCAGCTGTTTACTTTTTTTAGAAATTGTTTATAAAAATTAAAAATTTCATCAGGTCAGATTGACTAATTTTGCCACCCAAAGCTTTATTCAAATGGAACTTCATCCCATAGATACCGTTGAAAACATAGAACCGCAACATTTCAAGAAGGAATATTACCTGCCCAAAAAACCACTTGTAATTACGGGCCTCGCTAAGGAATGGCCTGCTTATAATAAATGGTCGTGGGATTATTTTAAAGAAATAGTAGGTGATCAAAAAGTTGCGCTCTACAACAATATTAAAAGTGATGCATACACGCCAATCAATACAGCTGATGATTACAAAACTTTTGCAGAATATGTGGATATGATTCAAAAGGGGCCGGCAGCCTGGCGGATCTTTTTGTTTAATATTTTTGATCATGCACCCCAGTTAATCAATGATTTTACATGGCCAGAGCACTTGATGACCGGTTTTGTAAAAAAATATCCGATGCTTTTTACCGGAGGCGAATCTTCTATCACTCACATGCATTTCGATATCGACCTTTCCCATATTTTGCATACACAATTTGCCGGCAGAAAAAGAGTATTATTATTTCGTCATGAAGAACAGCACAAACTATACAGAAAACCGTTTGAAGTACTAAGCCTGGCCGATTTTTCAAATTATAGTAAAAAAGAAGGATTGCCTGATTATGAAAAATTTCCTGCGTTGCGGCATGCGGTAGGTTATGATTTGACCTTAAATCCCGGTGATACTTTATTTATGCCGGCGGGCTACTGGCATCACATGGAATATATCGACAGCGGTTTTGCCATGAGTTTGCGCGCGCTTCAAAGTTCACTGGGAGGAAAAATGAAAGGCGTGTGGAACTTATTTGGAATGAGGAGCATAGATACCGTGTTGAAAAAAACCGCCCCAAAATGGTGGTATGACTACAAAATAAAAAGAATTGATCAGCTTGCCGCAAGGGAGTTAAAAAAATATTCAAATTAAACCGGGTAAATTTTGTTTTTATCAATAAATAAATATTAATTTAGCAGCCCCATCCTTTCTTTCCTATTCCTATAATTAAAAAAACCATACACAAACCCAATAGACTTAATTCAATCTGGATTTAGGTTTTTTTGTTTTTATATAATTAGTCAAAATAAGCTTATCTTTTTTTACATTATTTAGAAGAAAAAACTAAACTTTTTCTTGTGGTTTCAGAGGTAAGCAAGGCCGGTGATTTTTATCACTGGCCATTTTTTTATCTGTTTATAAACCCTTGAAGATCTTTTGAAATTTTTTTTCCTGCAACCTTTTTCAAAAACATGAAAACGAGGAAAAGCCTCAAGTAAAAGGAAGGTTTACGAATTGAGTTTCAATTCTTCACAAAAAAAGAATTGAAATTTCGCTTATTTATTTGTTTACTGCTAGGCAGATTTATTAATAAATATAAAGGCAATTTGTAATTTTTGTATTTTTAATAATTAAATTATGACTTTATGAATGTTAAATTAATGATCACATGGTTGTTTATCAGTGCCCTGTTTTCAATTTCATGCAACAATTCTTCCAGTAAAAATTCATCCGAAATTGCAGTTGATTCTACAAAAAACACTTCTGCAGTGAATATCAAGGAAGATTCAATCCATTATCAAATCGATGGAAAAACGTATAAAGGATATATTTTTTATAACGAGGACCAAAAAGGCAAACGGCCTGGAATTGTGGTCGTTCATGAATGGTGGGGATTGACAAATTACACACCGATGCGTGCAAAAGAACTTGCCAAACTCGGCTACATCGCCCTGGCAGCGGACATGTATGGTAACGGGCAAACTGCTCCCGATCCAAAAGTTGCACAGGAATTAGCAACGCCTTTCTATAAAGACCCTTCTTTGGCCAAAACACGATTAGATGCAGCGATCAATTTTCTGAAGACCTATCCGCAAACTGACACTTCAGAGATAGCTGCCATTGGATATTGCTTCGGTGGTTTTGTGGTTTTAAATGCAGCCAAACTTGGTTCTGATCTCAAAGGGGTAGTGACTTTCCACGGTGGGCTTGAAGGAGTAAAGCCGCCGAAAGGCATGAAGACCAAATTTTTAATTTGTCACGGAGGCGATGATCAGTTTGAAAATCCTCATGTAGAAAAATTTAAAAAAGAAATGGATTCAGCAGGAGCCGATTATACTTTTAAAATTTATCCAAATGCCACTCATGCCTTTAGTAATCCTGAAGCAACAGCAATGGGCGAAAAATTTAAAATGCCGATCAAATATAATGCAGCAGCAGATTCAGCTTCATGGAATGATATGAAAGCGTTTTTGAAAAAATTGTTTTAGATACTTTTTCGCATTTTTTTGCATGTCGAAAGAAACGCCTTTTATTGAAATAAATTTATTCCTCGCTTTTTAATGCATTCATTTTAATTTCGTACCACAAAATAATTTTATGATTCAACGTGTACAAACCCTGTGGATGCTGCTTGCTGCTTTGGCTGCCT
>JAHEZB010000539.1 GCA_023251285.1 Chitinophagaceae bacterium
TGCAGCTATGGGTACAAAATGCAAATCACCTTCAAAACCAATTTTTTTGGATAATGCAATAAATTCCTTTTTGATGGCAGTAAAAACTGCTTCATCAAAATTCACCAGGTCCATTTTATTTACGCATACAAAAACGGTTTCAATCTTTAACAAAGAGGAGATAAATAAATGCCGTTTAGTTTGCTCAATGATCCCGTTTCTTGCATCAATTAAAATAATGGAAACTTGTGCGTTGGAAGCACCGGTGATCATGTTGCGGGTATATTCTACATGTCCCGGAGTATCAGCTATTATATACTTTCTGTTGGGAGTTGAAAAATAAATATTGGCGACATCAATGGTGATTCCTTGTTCTCTTTCTGCAATCAAACCATCGGTTAATAAAGACAGATCCGTAAAGTCCAACCCTTTTCGTTTGCTCGTTACCGCTATTGCATCTAATTTATCTTTTGTAAGCGATTTTGTGTCGTGCAATAATCTTCCGATCAAGGTACTTTTTCCATCATCCACACTTCCGGCAGTAGCGATCCTTAAAACATCCATCTTAATTAATTTGTGAATTTTTTATTTTAAAAAATGCTGAAAAAAATTCAGCACTTTCAAGAATTATATTTTTGATTTAGAAATAACCAACCTGTTTTCTTTTTTCCATCGCCGCTTCAGAACGCTTATCGTCAATGCGCGCACCTCTTTCAGAAATGGTAGCGGATATAATTTCATCAATTACAGAATCCAATGTATCTGCATCAGATAAAACGGCAGCGGTGCAAGTCATATCACCTACTGTTCTGAAACGTACTTTTTCTTTAAAAGGAATTTCATCTTTGCTTGTGTTGAGGAATGGCGAATAAGGCCAGTGCAGTCCATCGCGGAAAATAATTTCCCGTTCGTGAGCAAAATAAATAGAAGGCAATGCCAACTGTTCCTCACGGATGTAATTCCACACATCCAGTTCCGTCCAGTTCGAAATCGGAAATACACGAACATTCTCTCCAACACTTATCCGGCCATTCAGCATTTCAAATACTTCAGGGCGTTGCTTTTTTGCATCCCATTGCCCAAAATCGTCACGCACAGAAAATATTCTTTCTTTTGCACGTGCTTTTTCTTCATCTCGTCTGGCACCGCCAATGCAGGCGTCAAATTTGAACTCGGCTATCGCATCCAGCAAAGTAATGGTTTGCAGCATATTCCGGCTCGCATATTTACCCGTTTCTTCTTTTACTTTTCCCTGGTCAATAGAATCCTGAACATTACGTACGATCAGTTGCATTTCTTTTTCTTTGGCCAGAAAATCTCTAAATTCAATGGTTTCAGAAAAGTTATGCCCGGTGTCAATGTGCAACATTGGGAAAGGAACTTTTGCCGGATAAAAAGCTTTTTTTGCAAGATGAACTAATGTAATCGAATCCTTTCCGCCGGAAAAAAGCAAGACCGGATTTTCAAATTGCGCAGCTACTTCACGCATGATATAAATTGCCTCATGCTCCAGCTCGCGGGGAAAATAGTTTTTTGACGTTTTCATAATTCAATTATTTATTTACATGTAAGCCACATTCTTTGTGCGAACTTTCCCACCACCAGCGGCCAGCTCTCGCATCTTCGCCAGGTTCTATCGCGCGGGTGCATGGCGCACAGCCAATGCTTACAAATCCTTTATCGTGCAAAGGATTATAGGGTACGGAATAACGCTGTATGTATTCCATCACTTCATCATAACTCCAATGAAGCAATGGATTGTATTTGATCAATTGTTTTTCGGGCAACCATTCTATTAAAGGAAGTTCGTGACGCGAAGTGGTTTGTGAAGAGCGCAAACCTGTAATCCATACCGAAGCGCCGGCTAGCGCACGGTTCAGTGGTTCTACTTTACGAATGTTACAACACATCTTTCTTTCTTCTACGGAATTATAAAACAGGTTAATGCCATTGTTGTTTACCATTTCCTGCACACCCTGCGTCTTTGGAAAAAATATTTCAAGCTTTTTTTTTGTAGCGCAATTCTGTTTTTTCCAGCAACTCGTATGTTTCATTGAAAAGCCTGCCCGTATCCAAAGTAAAAATGGAAATGTCAATTGAATTGCGGCTGATCATATCAGTAAGCACCTGGTCTTCCTGCCCTAACGATGAAGAGAACTTCACTTTTCCGGGATACAATCCAGCTACTTTTTGTAAACCTTCTTCAACAGAAACCTGTTTCAATAATTCTTCTAATGATTGTAAATCGTTCATGTTTTATTTGTAAAATATCCCCATACCCTGTGATGAAAAAAGAACAGGATAATTTTAGTAAAAATCTTTACCGAACATTGCCCCTTCCGTTCCAATATGCTAAAAGAAATTTAGGACAATTCAGGGTGAGGAGTATAACGCAAATACGAATTAACTTCCCTGATTCCTTTTGGAAATTTCTTGTCTGCATCTTCGCGGCTTAGAGCTGGCGGAATGATCACATCTTCTTCAGATGTCCAATCTGCAGGAGTGGAAACGCTGTGTTTTGAAGTAAGTTGTAATGAATCAATTACGCGCAGAACTTCCGTAAAATTTCTACCGGTAGAAGCCGGATAAGTGAGCATTAATTTTATTTTTTTATCGGGACCGATAATAAATAACGAGCGCACAGTGGCTGTTGTAGAAGCGTTTGGATGAATCATACCATAAAGATTTGCAACGGTTCTGTCTTCATCGGCAATTATAGGAAATTCGACATTGCAATTCTGTGTTTTATTGATATCATTTTTCCAACCATGATGCTTATCCAAAGGATCTACACTTACTGCAATAACTTTTACCCCTCTTTTGTCAAATTCCTTTTGCAATTGCGCAGTACGGCCTAATTCGGTAGTGCAAACCGGTGTGTAATCTGCGGGATGAGAAAAAATAACGCCCCAGTTATCACCAAGAAAATCATAGAAATTAATTTTACCTT
>JAHEZB010000540.1:0-1875 GCA_023251285.1 Chitinophagaceae bacterium
GAAGTTGTAATTTTCTTTCTCAGTAAACAAAGCAATAAGCGGATTTTTATTTTTTTCAAAAACTAAAGTTTCAAAAACTTTTTAAATATTCAATCAATCATGGCGCGCATCCTCTGCATCGATTATGGAAAAAAACGCACTGGTATCGCCGTTACAGATCCTTTGCAAATCATTGCAACAGGATTGACTACTGTTGATTCTCATGAATTAATTTCTTTTTTAAAAAAATATTTTCAGCAGGAAGAAGTGGAATTGATTGTTATCGGTGAACCGAAAAACCTGGATGATTCTGATACACATGCAACGCCTTTGGTGAATGCAATTATTAAGAGATTAGAAAAAGAATTTCCAAAAATTCCGATCAAAAAAGTGGATGAAAGATTTACTTCGAAAATGGCAAAGCAGGCGATGATCGAAATGGGAATGAAAAAAAAAGACAGAAGAAATAAACGAACGGTTGATGAGATAGCGGCTACTATTATGTTACAGGAATATATGGCAAGCGTGTAACTTTAAAAAGCAGCGTTTCAATTCAAGGCTTCATCATTAAATTGTAGTTATTTTTTTTAGATCTTTATCACTAATTTCATTGCCGCAAAAAATTCTTAAATAGAACTCATTTATATAAAAGCAAGCAAAAAATGAAATACATGTCCTTAATTATCTGTACCGGATTTTTTTTATTTTTAACACCTTCCCTTAAAGCTCAAAAAGATTCTGTGAAAGATGAGTTGAATCAAACGAACGACTGGCCAAATCTGCGGCGCTACCGGAGCGAAAATGCAAAACTTACGGCTCCTTCTGCAAGGGAAAACCGGGTGGTGTTTATGGGCAATTCAATAACTGACGGCTGGATCAATGCAAGGCCGGAATTCTTTTCAAAAAATAATTATCTCGATCGCGGAATCAGCGGGCAAACCACTCCGCAAATGCTGATCAGGTTCAGGCAGGATGTAATTGACCTGCATCCAAAAGCGGTGGTAATTTTAGCGGGTATCAATGACATTGCAGGTAATACGGGCCCATCGAGCCTCGAGATGATTGAAGATAATCTCGCTTCTATGGCGCAACTCGCGAAAGCGAACGGCATCAAAGTGGTAATGTGCTCGGTACTGCCCGCATATTCTTTTCCATGGCGACCGGGTATAGATCCGATTCAGAAAATTATTGAATTGAATAAATGGATCAAAGACTTTGTAAAAAAGAACAACTTTGTTTATGTCGATTATTATGATGCCATGGTGGATGAAAGAAAAGGTTTGCCGGAGAAATATTCTAAAGACGGTGTTCATCCAAATGCCGCCGGTTACCAAATAATGGAACCGCTTGTAGAGAAAGGAATTGCAAAAGCACTTTCAAAAAAATAAAAACCATCATGAAGTTTGCTGTAAAATTCGAATAAAACAGGCTTGACTGTATATTTCCTCCTTGTCCTGTTAGCCTTATTAAAACGTTATGAACGGGAACTTGAATTGCGTATTCGTCATTTACCTAAAAAATAAAAATCATCTAACTCTGGCGCTGATTAAAAATTTTTGAAACGATTTACACAGCAAATGAACAAATAAGACGGATTTATCTTTTCGAAAAAAAAGATGTTTTTGTATGCAACAAAAATTATCTTTGGTTTGTCCTATCTGCTACCATTCTTATTTATATTTCTAATTCAGTAATAGTATCAGCCTAAATAACTAATTGATGAAAATCTTATTGTTCCTGATGGCCTCGTTCTTTGGTGCAAATTTTTCTTATTCACAAAGTTCACAAAAAGATTCTCTTTCAGATTTGCAAATTAAAGATGCGATTGATCTGTACAATCATTTCAGCGCAGATAATGCGCCTGTATATAATGGCAGTGCATACATTTATTTCACT
>JAHEZB010000540.1:1885-2928 GCA_023251285.1 Chitinophagaceae bacterium
TTTCACTTATAAAATGGAAGGAGATCCGTATTTTTTAACCGGCGATTTTACTGAGGGTTGCGTCAGTTATTCCGGTCGCAAATATGACTCAGTTCTTTTGATGTTTGATCTTGCACGCAACCAACTGGTTATTTTGGCTCCCGATAAAATATCATCCATCATTTTGGGAAATGATTTAATTGACAGCTTTAGTCTGCATGGCCATCATTTTGTAAAGCTTTTACAGGATTACAAACAAAATTTAAACAATTCAGGCTTTTACGACCTGTTGTATAATGGTCGGATCCAGTTACTGGCTAAAAGAGCAAAAGTTATAGACGAACAAATAAAAGATAATGTGCTCATCAGGATATTTTCTCCTAAAGACCGGTTTTATGTACATGAAGACAGTCTTTATTATTTAGTAAGCAATAAAAAAGATGTGCTTCATTTGTTTAAGGATAAGGCTCATGATATAAAGAAATATATGCGAAAACATCACCTTAAATTCAGGCGTAAAAACTTTGAAGAGCCGATGTTGAAGGTTACAGAATTTTATGACCAACTAACTCATTAATATGAAAAGTGGAAACTTTTTTATTCTTTTTTTGTGCGTGCTGTTTTTCTCCCAAAACACTTTTGCCCAGGAGCGTGAAAACCTTGTCACTGGCAATTTCCATGAAGTGACTTTTAATGAATTTGTACAAAAGGTAGAAGCACAAACTAATTATCATTTTTTTTATAACGCTTTACAATTTGATAGCATTAGCATCACCATTTCTGTGACTAATGCACACCTCCAGTCGGTTTTGGATAAAATATTCAGTAATACCAACTGGCATTATTTTATTGATAAAGAAAATCACGTTTTTGTTACAAAAGGTTTTGTTCTTTCTGCCAATCTTCCCTACGGATTTTTTACAGGTGAAAAAGATACCGCTTCTTTGATTGCCAATACTAACGCCGGCACTCCCGGTTATATGAACCAGGCAAAAAAGGCGAAACAGGAAATTTCTATAGAAAATAAATTATTTGATATTGGAATAAAAAGAAATGAAGTACCT
>JAHEZB010000541.1 GCA_023251285.1 Chitinophagaceae bacterium
TAAAATAAGCTACTGTAATTTTTTCAGCACAAAAACGACTTCAGATTAGCTGAATTTAACACCTATCGAAAATGAAATTTGGTAATTCCATTACAATTTTTTCATTAATTCATTCTTTTACTTTTGGATAACCTTGATAAGATGTAATAGCACCTCAATGTAGCTTTCAGTGAGTAGAGCAGATTGTGGAGGATAAAAACCGTTACCTTACATAGCGGGTGCGATGTTCATGTCATTTACACTCGCTGTATAACGGCCCTTAGAATCGTCATAAAAATCCGAAGGCAATGGAAATAGCCCTTTATCAAAGGCACCAAAATCGCCGGTATCGGTATTCAGCTGCGGTGGGTCGCTTTTTCTCCACCGACGAGGCAAAACGATTTTGCAGGTGAAGCTGCTTTAACGAATTCACCGTCAGTTCTGTGATGACATTCGTGCAGTAACCTGTGATAGAAGAAGTATCTTATTCATGTCAATAAAATCAGGATTATAATAATATCCCTGCGCATCAGATATTTTGGAATAATTAAAATGCGCTGCTGACAAATTACAGGTTTAAATATCGCTTCTTTGGTTTTCCGACACCCAGTTCCTCTTGTTTAATGTAATGAAAGTGAAATGAAAAAGCTTGTTATTTCTTCGTTTACTCAAAATGTTTCACAAATATATAGTTATTTCCTTTCGACGATTTACACAGTCTTCCATCATGATTCATGTACTAAAGAAAATAACCGGTTTTTCGGCATTTGCCGCGTTTAAACAAAAACCAAGGAAAAGGCACAAGGTTTTGTTCGTCGAAAAAAGTTTCATATTGATTCAGTCTAAAGATAATGTTAATTGCCTTTAACTGTATACCAAACGATTGCTCTAATTTTGTTGTGAACTGTTGCCACTGCAAGCGGAAAAGATTTTATTAATCAATCGCTTCTTTAGTTAATTCATTATTCACCGTTCGCCATATATTCAGGGGATTTCGATTTTTCAAGTCATCTGGTAACAATTTATTTTCCCAGTTTTGAAAAGCGATAAGCCTTGCAAAACGTTTGATTCCGTCGGTCCAAAAAAGGATTGATGTTTGAACCGGTCCGGTTGTTTTTTTTCTTAGGGTAAGGGGTGTCAGGCATTTATTTTTTTTAAACATGATAGAAATAGAAAAAGTCGCAGAAATAACAGAGAGTTACAGACCCGGGATTTCTGCTAAACAAATAATTAAAAGCTCGTTGCCGAAAGCAGAAAAAAACCTTTTTATTCTTCCAAGGAACAAACTTGTTCCACAGTTTTTGACAGAATATAGCCACAGCTTTCTTGTAGTGCTGAAAAATTAGTTTTCATGTTTGCCTGAAGAGGTTCGTGAAGGATTTATCTAGTGAACTGAAAGTGGTGAAACCTAATTTCTTCTCATAGTTTCAGTTTAATAAGTGGAAATTTGATCAATGTTATGCAATCCAACATCGCCTGATTTATTTCTCCATTCATATTCTCATTCCAGCTTTCAAATGAAATAGAAAAATGGTGCAAACCTTTTGTGATACTCAGTTTCAACGAATTGCTCCAACCCCAGTTGCTCCATTCATCTTTTCCTCTTTGAGGAAAAACCAACGTGCCGGACTTTTCATTATCTACATAAAAAGTTCGGAAAGCACATTTATTTTCCGTGTTGATTGGTCCATTCCCATTTGCATATCTGACATCGATAAGATAATTCCCATCTTCTTTCACATCAATAGTAAAATCAACTTTTCGGTTAACTGTTTTGCTGATCTCAACAAAGCCATTTCCTGTAAATCCCTGGTAATTTTTATCGGATTTTTTCAAAAAGTTTTCAAGCTGAATGATCTGTTGATTTTCTTTTGGATAAATCTGCAACGGCTCACTGGCAAAAGATTGCAACTGGTTTTTAGCAACAGCAATTACCTGGTAATCGCCATAAGTTGATGTATCAATTTGAATAGAAGTGTCCGCAGTTTCTTTTAATAATTTCCCATTCTTTAATACCGCATATTTTGATATGCTTTTGCTGGTATCATTCCAGTAAACGGACAAATCCTTCTGATTTGTATTTGGCATTTGTGGACTGAATTCATTCTCAACTGCATTTATTTTTTGAGAAGCAATATCTTCATCAGCCAATTGAATTTTAATTTGATGATTTTCCTGTAATGCTGATGAAACCTGCTGTTCTGCGGATTCTTTTCCATCAATGGTAAAAGATTTTATCTTATTTCCATAACCATCCATCTCGATATTTAGAACACAATTCCTGTATTTGAAATTGTTCAATGTTCTTTTACCATTAAATACTTTCGGAACAAAAGGATGAAAAGAAATATGATCGGCAGAGAATTGTATTCCAAACAAAACTTTATAGATCAAACTGATGCTGCCAGACAAACTCCAAAGCATGTTGCTGGAATTAATTTGTGTACCTGCATAATCTCCATTCGATGCAACAAAATTTTCTTTGTTGGTTAAAAATAAAGCAGCAGGGCGATACACTGAACTGATCGCTCGTACTACCGATTCTTCATTGCCAGCTTTTGCTGAAGCCAGTGCCCAGTAAGACTCTACAAATGGCCAAACCGCGTTATTGTGATAGGGTGGAATACCAGGAATCTGCGGATAAATACAGGTGATACCAAAAGGTGTAACCGGAGTATTTGAAACAATTTTCTCCTGTTTTTCTTTGTCTGCTACATCAAAAAAAATGGACAATGCTTCGCCCAACGCCTCTGATCTTGGAGAAAGAATTTTAAAATTTCTGCCATACAAATATTGGCCAAAATAACCTTTGTCTTCCTGCCATAAATATTTGTTCACTCCCTTTTTTATTTGCGCAGCAACATCGTTGTATTTTTTTACGTCATCCTGAAAACCAAGCACAGAAGCCATTTCAGCCAAAACAGTATTTGCCTCAAAATG
>JAHEZB010000542.1 GCA_023251285.1 Chitinophagaceae bacterium
TAAGTTCTAATAGTAATCCTTTATTTATTTGCCTGAATAGAAATCCGGTAAAATCCACACGCATGAGGTTTAATTTCCGGTGAAAAAGTGTTTGAAAAAGTGCCGATTGTTTTTCCTGTCCACAGATCAGTTATTTCGGCATTGCTAATACCAATTTCTTTTAATGGAATATTGACATTTGCCTCCTTCGTTTCACCATCAGCAATATTAAAAACGGCAAGAAATTTATCGGAAGTTTTTGAATCATCAGCTATCCATGCTACCTGATTTTTTTTATTGAAAAGTTGCCTGTTATTTTTGCTGTTATTCAAAACATGCAATACATTTTTGTTTGTAAGTAACGAAAGTGTAAAGGAATCATTATCGGGCAGATTGCCACCAAACATAAGCGGAGAGCGAAAGATTGCCATTAATGTGATTAAGGTGTATTGTTCATCTTTGGTGAAAGCAGACATTCGCGGGTTACCTCTTTCTGCACGAATTCCTATATGCCCCAAAGGCAACATATCTCCATCAGGATAAGCACCGTAGCTGCGCCATTTGTTCCACCTTTCAAAAACAGCAAAATGCTCCTTTAATTGATTCCAGTTATCCCAAAAATCACCAACCGTACGCCACATGTTTGCATGTTGTTGGATATCTGCTGCATCTTCAATTGGCGTTTCTCCGGGAGAAGTACTCAATAAAATTTTTCTTCCACTGTTGTCGATTGCATTTCTGATCATCTGCACTTCTTCTTTGTGATAAGGCTGCGTGAGATCATCCACTTTTACAAAATCAACGCCCCATGATGCATACAGCTGAAAGATGGAATTGTAATATTCCTGTGAGCCTTTTCTACCCGACACAACTGTATACATATCATGAAGCCATGTGCATTGTTCTTTGTCACTATAAATATCTTTCGCTGTTGCAGTTGATCCTTTTACTGGAAGATTATCTCTAACGGCAATAACGGGAATCCCGCGCATGACATGTATTCCAAACTTTAATCCTTTACTATGAATATAATCTGCAAGTGGTTTAAATCCTTTGCCATTTGCTGCCGATGGGAAACGGCTTACGGCAGGTAAAAATCTCCCGTACTTATCCATGGAATATTGCGGGTCTTTTTCGTTGTACCCGTGCGCTTTATCATTGGCCACATACCAGCGAATATCTACTACTATATATTTCCAACCGTAATTCTTTAAATGCTCAGACATGTAATCTGCATTTGCTTTTACCTCAGTTTCTGTAACCGTTGGCCCGTAGCAATCCCAGCTATTCCAACCCATTGGTGGAGTAGGAGCCCACTGATGAAAATTGGCCGGTATGTTTTGTGCAAATACCGCCAGATGAAAAAATAATAAAACCAGAACTACAAATATTTTTTTAAGACAAATCATAGTCATTATTTATTATAACAGTAACACTTACATTATGCAGTTTTATTTCTGATAAAGGGCAATCAAAAAATGGTAAATGATTTTGTAAATATAAAATTAATTAATTGTTATTTTGACAATTAATTTTTGCCAATTTTTTTTATCACTATTGACTTTATATAAAATTTCACGAACGTATGATGTGATGCCTGGGGCTTTGCCACTTTCAAAGTAATTATCTTGCGTCTATGATTTTGTCAACAGATAATTTGACTAACGGTAAAAAAATATTCCCGCATCATTTCACTTGTTCCCTCACAAACTGAATTATTATTTGATTTCGGGTTAAATGAAGAAGTGATTGGGATCACTAAATTTTGCATTCATCCTGAACAATGGTTCAGAAATAAAACAAGAATTGGCGGCACAAAAAATATCAATTTTAAAATCATTCGTGACCTTTCTCCTGATCTGATCATTGCCAATAAAGAAGAGAACGTGAAAGAACAGGTAGAAGATCTGGCCGGGAGGTATGACGTCTGGGTTACGGATGTAAATGATTTGAACGAGGCGTTGAATATGATCAATGACATTGGAAAATTAACCGGAAAAATTGAACAATCTTCAGCTTTATCACTGAAAATAGAAGCAGGGTTTAAAGATTTGGAAAAGGAGAATTTTAAAGAAAAAAAGATTCCGGCTGCCTATTTCATCTGGAAAGATCCTTACATGGTTGCAGGCGACGATACCTTTATAAATGACATGATGCAATATGCCGGGTTGGAGAACATTTTTGCAGAAGAAAAACGATATCCGCAGATATGCCTGGAAGAAATTAAAAAGAAGAAATGTGAATTGATTTTGCTTTCTTCAGAACCATATCCTTTTAAACAAAAACACAAAGAGGAAATTCAAATACAATTGCCCGGAATTAGAGTTGAATTGGTAGATGGTGAAATGTTTAGCTGGTATGGAAGCCGGCTGTTGAAATCAATTGATTATTTTCAGTCATTCCAGAATAAAATGGATTCGGTTTAAGCTTCCTGTAAAATCTTTAAACCAGAAATTGCTTAAACATGAAAACCCCTATTTTTGCAAAAATTTTAAAACATAAATAATGGCATCAAAAAAAATTACGGAGATCTTAGGTAATAAAGCTGAAGAACTTTTGAATTACAAATGTAAAATTGACAAATCAACCCTTACACTTCCTTCTCCAACTTATATCGATGATATTTTTGTACAGAGCGATCGCAATAACCGCGCAGTCGGAGCGATGCAGCAACTGATGGATCACGGAAGGCTTGGTGGCACGGGATATTGCTCGATTTTTCCTGTTGATCAGGGAATAGAACACAGTGCCGGCGCATCATTTGCCCCAAACCCAATTTATTTTGACCCTGAAAATATTGTAAAATTAGCAGTCGAAGCTGGCTGTAATGGGGTGGCTTCTACTTTCGGTGTTTTAGGAATTCTTAGCAGAAAATATGCGCATAAAATTCCTTTTATTGTAAAATTAAATCACAACGAATTACTAAGTTACCCAGCTAA
>JAHEZB010000543.1 GCA_023251285.1 Chitinophagaceae bacterium
ATAAATCCTTTGGTAATTATGGGCCCGAAGAGTTGGTTCACAACGATTCATTTCAAATTAAATCCTGCAAATTCTACAGAAAAAGATCTGCAAATCGCGCAAAATGTTTTTAAAGAATACAATCCTCAATATCCTTTCAATTATCATTTTGTAGATCAGGAATATGCCAAAAAATTCGGTGAAGAAAAACGAACCGGCACACTTGCCGCTTTATTTGCGGGGCTCACTATTTTCATTTCCTGCCTTGGATTATTTGGTCTTGCAACTTACATGGCCGAAAACAGGATAAAAGAAATTGGCGTACGAAAAGTGCTGGGAGCTTCGGTTGCAAGCATTACTACACTTTTATCAAAAGACTTTTTGAAGCTGGTAATTATTTCATTTGTTATCGCAGCACCAATTGCATGGCTGGCAATGCATTCATGGCTTCAATCTTATACCTATCGCATCAGCATACAATGGTGGGTGTTTGCATTGGCAGGAATCTTATCGGTAATAATTGCAATCCTTACAGTCAGTTACCAGGCGATAAAAGCCGCAATAGCCAACCCGGTAAAGAGTTTGAGAAGTGAGTAAAATTTGAAAATATGAAAATATGAAAATGTGAAAATGTGAAAATATGAAAATGAGAATTTAGATTATTTATCGGTTTACTGAAAAATTAAAAAATGAATTATCGAGTTAAATGAGACAACACATCAGAAATCATCTTTTATGTTTAAAAATTATTTCAAAATCGCGTGGAGAAATCTGTTCAGAAACAAAGGTTTCTCTTTAACCAACATTCTCGGTTTAACGATTGGCATCACCTGCACCATTTTTATTTTTTTGTGGGTGCAGGATGAAGTGACTTATGATAAGTTTCATAAAAACTATGACAACATTTACGAGGTGATGGCTAACCGCGATTTTAATAATAACGTCTTTACCGATCCAAACATGGTAATGCCTTTGGCCAGTTCGCTTGAGAAAGCCTATCCACAGATTAAAAATGCAGTGGTTACTACCCAGGGCGAATCTCACATCTTTTCTTCAGGCGATAATAAAATTAAAAAAACCGGTTTAACTGTTGGTGGCAATTTTTTTGAGATGTTTTCATGGAAGTTTATCAAGGGAAATCCTTCAACGGCTCTCAGCGATCCTTCTTCAATTGTATTGACCGAATCAGCAGCGAAAGCATTTTTTGGAAATACAGATCCCATTAATAAAGTTTTGAAAATAGACAACCATGATAATGTAAAAGTAAGCGCCGTCGTTGCTGATCCTCCCGGCAATTCCACCCTTCAATTTGATTTTGTAAAAGGATTTAATTATTCTGATCCGGATGTGAAAAGGTCAATGGATGAATGGATAAATTCTTCCTGGCACGTATATCTGCAGATGGCTCCCGGCGCCAGTATTGCTGCTCTTGACAAAGATATTAATACCCTGAAAAAGCAACATTCTCCTGATGACAAGGTCAGCACTTACTTTGCTTTTCCGATGAACAAATGGCGTTTGTACAGTGATTTTAAAGATGGGAAAAATGTGGGTGGCATGATTGAATACGTGCGTCTTTTCACCATCATTGCCGTTATTATTTTGCTGATCGCCTGTGTGAATTTTATGAATCTTTCCACTGCCCGTTCAGAAAAAAGAGCGAAAGAAGTTGGCGTAAGAAAGGCTTTAGGCTCAGGAAAAAAACAATTGATCCTGCAGTTCTTTACCGAGTCGATGATACTCTCTTTCATTGCTTTTATTTTATCAGTTGTAGCGGTTTATTTGTTACTTCCATCTTTCAATACTTTAGTCGATAAGCATTTATCTCCCGATTTTTCTCAACCGCAAGTTTGGATCGCAGCTTTCGTAATCATCGTGTTTACAGGAGTCGTGGCCGGAAGTTATCCTGCTTTATATCTTTCTTCTTTTAACGCCGTGAAGGTTTTGAAAGGCACTTTTCTTCCCGGAAAAAAAGCAGTAGTTCCAAGAAGGATTCTTGTTGTTTCACAATTTGTTATTTCGATCTTACTAATCTCTGCAACGATCATTGTTTATCAGCAAATACAACACGTGAAGAATCGAGACATCGGGTACAATGACAACAATCTGATTATGATTCCATCCACTCCTGATATAAGTAAAAACTATGTGGTGATCAAACAGGAGTTGCTGAAAACAGGAATGGTAAATTCCGTTACAAGAACTTTTTCACCCATCACTGAAGTGTGGTGGAAAACTCCTGCGCCTGATTGGAAAGGCAAGCCGGCCGATGCACAAATTATCGTTACCGGATTTAGCACGGATGTAGATTTTACAAAAACTTTGGGCGTAAAAGTGTTGCAGGGAAAGGACTTCAGCGGACTGCCTGCTGATTCTTCCGCAATGATGCTGAATCAGGCAGCAGTAGCTGCAATGGGTTTAAAAAATCCGATAGG
This sequence comes from Chitinophagaceae bacterium, assembly GCA_023251285.1. Classification (GTDB taxonomy): domain Bacteria; phylum Bacteroidota; class Bacteroidia; order Chitinophagales; family Chitinophagaceae; genus Ginsengibacter. Next base: position 2,415 of record JAHEZB010000543.1, read on the forward strand.
AATGGAAATGAGATATGGGCCTAAAACTTTCACGGTAACCGGTGTTACAGCAAACGTAGTAATGGAATCGCCATTTAAACCGGTAGAGCCGATGATGATATTTTATCGTCCGGATCAATCAAACATCGTCGATATCCGTTTGAATCAAACAACTGAATTACCGAAAGCATTGCATTCAATAGAGACTATTTTTAAAACTTACAATCCTTCTGTTCCATTCGAATACCAATTCGCCGACCAGGAATTCGGAAAGAAATTTATTACCGAAGAATTGATCGGCAAACTGACTAACATTTTTGCAGGCCTTGCTATATTTATTTGCTGCATCGGTCTTGCTGGCCTTGCATCATTTACTATCGAAAAACGAATAAGGGAAATTGGGATCAGGAAAGTTTTAGGCTCTTCTGTACAACAGATATTGTTATTGATTTCAAAAGAGTTTTTAAAACTTGTTTTGATCGCTTTTGTGATTGCCGTTCCCATTGCGTGGTGGGGGATGAACAG
>JAHEZB010000544.1 GCA_023251285.1 Chitinophagaceae bacterium
AAAAGCTTTTGTAAAGGCAATTATTTTTTTTCTTCCGTTATGAAAAGAAGCCAGCTTCAATGCATTCTCATTCGCTTCAGCCCCGGAATTGCAAAGAAACAATTGATAATTATTTTTGCCTGAAACCTTTCCAAGTTTATCAGCTAATTCCGCTTGAAGTGGGATTTTCACTGAGTTGGAATAGAACGCAATTTTCTCTAACTGATCTTCAATTTTTTCAACCCAATGAGGATGAGTATGACCAATGCTTATTACTGCATGGCCGCCATACAGATCAAGATATTCATTGCCATAATCGTCCCAAACGTTGGAGCCATGGGCTTTTACGATATTGATATTATTAATTGGATAAACGTCAAATAGTTTCATTTCAATTATATGTGATTAAAAATAATTAGCTTTTAATTTCAAACCTTCAGTTTCTTCCAAACCAAACATCAGGTTCATATTTTGAACCGCGTGGCCACTCGCGCCCTTTAATAAATTATCAAGTACGGAATGAATCACTAAAATATCTCCTACTTGTTCCAGGTTGATAAAACAATTATTTGTATTGACAACCTGTTTCAAAAAAATTGGTTCACGGGTAATTTTTACAAAAGGATGCCCTGCATAAAATTCTTCAAAGGCCTTGTACATTTCAGGCAAAGTTTCTGTCGATTTCAATTGTGATGTAATAAAAATACCACGTGTAAAATCCCCACGCCATGGCACAAAATGTATCGACGGAATTGATTTTCCGGAAACAGATTTTAATGTTTCATTTATTTCATTCAGATGCTGATGCGTGAGTGATTTATAAGCCTGTACATTATTTTCGCGCCATGAAAAATGAGAGGTAGCAGATAAAGATTGTCCGGCACCTGTGGAACCTGTAATGCCGGTAGTATATACATCCTGGAGCAAATTCATTTTTGCGATTGGCAATAATCCCAGTTCTATTGCGGAAGCGAAACATCCGGGATTGGCAATGTTCTCAGCATGTTTTATTTCTTCCCTGTTTATTTCAGGAAGGCCATAAATAAATTCCCTGTTTTGAAAGACAGCGTTTTCTTTGAGTCGAAAATCCTGCGAAAGAGAAATAATTTTTATATTTTCAGGAACATCATTCTGTTCCAAAAATTTTACCGAATCTCCATGACCTACGCATAAGAAAAGCACATCTACATCATCATCCATTTCGTGTGAAAATTGCAAATCAGTTTCGCCAACCAAATCCTGGTGAACTGAATGCAATTGTTTACCAGCGTTGCTTTTGCTGTGAATATAAATAATTTCTGCAGAGGGATGATTAATAAGAAGTCTTATCAATTCACCACCCGTATAACCAGCGCCACCAATAATTCCTACTTTGATTTTTTTCATAATTCATATATTTATCCTGTCATTTGATATAGAAGGTTGTGAACAAAGAATAAATTCTAAATTGATTTTACCATTATTAATTATCCTGTGCTTTTCACCCGCCAATATCTGCAAACCTTCACCAACACTCACTTCTATTTGATTTCCTTCTATTTCAAAAGTTGCTGTTCCTGCTAAAATAAAAAAGAACTGTTGACTGTATTTGTGATAATGCAATTGTTCAGATGCTCCACCTGGCATCATTTCCTGCTTCACCGATAGACTACTGGTATCAACTAAATTCCAGCTATCACAAACATCTCCCCATTGGTAATGCTTTAAAGGTTGATATCTTGAAACAACCTTATTCATTTGCTTTTTTTACAGCATGATAAATGGCAGTCTGGTTACCAAATATTTTACTGAAACCTCTTACATCTTCACCGCTCCAGCCTGTATTCATCTCGCCATATTTTCCAAATTTACTACTCATTAAATCAAAAGGCGATTCTATTCCCAAAATCTGAAAGCGATATGGCATCAATTGAATAAAAACATCGCCGGTAACATTCTGTTGAGAAGAAGTAAAAAAAGCTTCTATGTCGCGCATAGTTGGGTCAAGCAACTGTCCTTCATGCAACCAGTTTCCGTAAAAATCTGCCAACTGGCTTTTTAAAGTTAATTGCCATTTTGTAAGTACATGTTTTTCCAGCGCATGATGGGCTTTAATGATTAAAACAGAAGCTGCTGCTTCAAATCCAACCCTTCCTTTGATGCCGATAATGGTATCACCAACATGTATGTCACGGCCAATAGCGAATGGCCCTGCAATGCTTTGCAGATATTGAATCGCTTCTACAGGATGATCAAATTTTTCATCATTAATTTCTTTCAATTCTCCTTTATCGAAATGCAATTTTACTTCTTCGGAATTGTGTTTGCTCAATTGAGTTGGCCACGCTTCTTCAGGCAACATCCCATTAGAATTTAAAGTTTCTTTGCCGCCGACACTGGTTCCCCACAAACCTTTATTAATCGAATAAACTGATTTCTCAAAGTTCATGTTCACGCCTTTCGATTTAAGGTAATCAATTTCCTGCTGACGCGATAATTGCATGTCGCGGATTGGAGTAATAATCTCCACTCCGGGAATCATGATATGAAAAATCATATCAAATCTTACCTGGTCATTTCCTGCGCCGGTACTTCCATGCGCCACTGCATCAGCGCCGGTTTTCTTCACATGTTTTGCAATATGCAATGCCTGTGAAACCCGCTCTGCACTTACACTTAAAGGATAAGTATTGTTTTTCAACACGTTTCCAAAAATCAAATACTTTACAATATTTTCATAATAGCTTTTTGTCGCATCTACCGTTGTGTGTGAAGTTACTCCAAGTGCCTTTGCATGTTTCTCAATCTTAGCCAATTCTTCTTTTGAAAATCCTCCTGTATTTACAATAATACTGTGCACTTCATATTGCAGTTCGTCAGTAAAATATTTCACGCAATAAGAAGTATCCAAACCACCACTAAAACCAATTACAACTTTTTTATTCATCAATTATTT
>JAHEZB010000545.1 GCA_023251285.1 Chitinophagaceae bacterium
ACAATGTCTTTTTTCTGTAATAAAAGCGATGAAGAATATCGAAGGCGAAATAATTGTGGTCGATAATCATTCTTCAGATGGCAGTTTTGAGTTTTTTCATAACCGGTTTTTAGAAGTGAAATTTATTTGGAATAAAAATAATTTGGGATTTGCAAAAGCAAATAACCAGTCATTGGAAATTGCGAAAGGCGAATACATTTTATTTCTCAATCCGGATACAATTATTGCGGAAGATTGTCTTGAAAAATGTATTTCTTTTGTCAAAACAAAAAATAATAATTGTGCTGTTGGAATAAAAATGATTGACGGACAGGGTCGATTTTTAAAAGAAAGTAAACGATCTTTTCCTTCGCCATTTACCTCGCTTTATAAACTTTTTGGATTTTCAAAATTGTTTCCCCATTCAAAAATCTTTTCAAAGTATAATCTGGGATCTTTAGATGAAAATAGAAATCATGAAGTGGATGTACTTGCAGGCGCTTTCATGATGATCCCAAAAAAAGTTTTGGATGTCACCGGCGGCTTTGATGAGGATTTTTTTATGTATGGCGAGGATATCGATCTGAGTTACCGGATTCAAAAATCCGGATTCAAAAATTATTATTTTGCTGAAAGTACGATGATTCATTTCAAAGGCGAAAGCACGAAAAAGGGTAGTGTGAACTATGTTGTTATTTTTTATAAGGCCATGAGCATTTTTGTAAAAAAACATTATGGACGACGTGGCGGATTATTTAGTTTTTTTATTCATGTGGCGATCGTTTTCAGAGCGTCCATGTCGGCATTTTCGCGTTTGCTAAAATTTAAACCGAAAACTTCAAAGGACACAACAAAAGACGATGCAGCTTGTTCTATTATCATTGTGGGCAACCAGGAGGATTTCGAAAATGCACAACAAATAGCAGAAGCATCGGGAAGAAAAAATATATTGTATTACCATATCGAGAATAATACAAGCGGTTTACCGCCGGAGATCCAATTGGCACAGGTTAAAGAAGTTATTTTTTGTGAAGGAAAACTTTCTTTTAAAAAGATCATTGAAATGCTGCAGGAAATTGATGGGAAAATAAACTTCCAACTTTATTCCAGCGGAAGCCATGCATTGATCGGCAGGAAATAAAGAAATAGCACGAATTCTTATTCCAAGCAAAACAGGAATCTGCCATATTTATTGTTTTGCTGAAAGACAGAATTGTAAAAGCATTTTTCTAAATCGTCAGTAGACTACAGCCTCTCAAATCGCTCACATCCCTTCTTCCCAAAACTTCGAACCGGTTATTTTTATAAACCCTGCCGACATCATCAGTGGCAATAAAACAGCAGGAATAAAGATTGGCCAAATCAATGATGTTGATCAGTCCGTTGGAAAATCTGTTATTTTTTGAGAATGAATTTATCGCAAAAGGGTCGTTGTATTCTCTCGTTAAAACCTTCATCCACGGCGGCGTCTCAAATATTCCATCTCCTTTTGAATAAGCCTGCGAAAGTAATTCGGTCATCCCGTATTCAGAGTGAATTTTATTTAAACCGAATTTATTTCTTAGAATTTCATGGACTTCTTCCCGTGTCATTTCTTTTCTTTTCCCTTTCATTCCGCCGGTTTCCATGATGAAAGTATTTTGCAATTTCATCGAATATTTTTCTGCAAAATCAAGCAACGCATAAGTGACACCGATCAACAAAGTTGGTTTGCCGGTAATTTCATTGTGCACCAAAGCCTGATAAAGTTTTTCGTGGTCATGTAGATAAAATCCGCTGTTAGGATGATTGCTTTTTTTGATAAGATCATCAACCATTACGATTAAAGAAGAGTTCTCCCTTTCCAGGTATCCGGGCAACAATCCAAGGATGCACCATTTGTAAATATCACCATAAAATAAATTGAATGCTTTGGTAAAACTTTTTTTATAAAGATCGATGCTTTTTACCAAATGCCTGCTGGTGTTTTCACCGGTAGTGCCGCTGCTTTCAAAAATAATTTCCGGTTGAAAAGTACCAGTAACCATCTCATGCGTTTTGAAAAATGAAATGGGCAAGAAAGGAATATTTTCAATAGAAGCAACCGTTCCAGGCTCAATACCAAGGGCCTGAATGTATTTTTTATACACCTCATTATTTGCAGACTGAATAAAAAATATCTCTAATGCCATCTCGTTGAAATTGTAATAGGAGGCATCAAATATTTTATTTTCCCATTCCTGTATTTGTAACTTATTATTCAGCTTTTAATAATTAAATTTGAAAAATTAAACGACAAAGATGCGATACACAATCTTATTTTCAATATTCTTATTTGCGATACTGACAGGTTGTAACAAAGATAAATTTGGTTCAAAACCGGTATTGAAGTTTAAATCTGTTAATACCACAGTTCTTACAAACGGCCAGCAATTGGAATTTACTTTATCATTTACAGATGGTACCGGCAACCTTTCCGGTTCGATGTATGTAGAGGAAAATGTGCCTACTTGTCCAACGAGCAGCTTTACAGAAATGGATTCGATACCAAAGTTCCCAGCCTCAAAAAATCAGAAGGGCGATTTGGTTGTCACTTATCCTTATGAAAATATTGCTCCAAAATGCCAGCAAAACGATACTGCGGTTTTTCGTTTTGCCATCAGCAACAAGGAAAATCATACCAGCGATACCGTATCTTCCCCGCCAATTATTATTATTTTTCAATGATCGCCTGGATCAAAAAGTTTGTTGATTTTCTTTTATTCACGAGCATTTTTGTTGCCGTTTGTGCGATTGCATTTTGCCTGGAAACGAGCATTATGCTAAATGTTCCTTTTAATAATTTTAGTTTTTACGCTTTTGTTTTTGGAGCTACCATTGTTCAATACAATCTTCATTATATTGTAAAAAAAGTAGCCGTTAAAGATTCGGCCCGCCTCGCCTGGTCGCAAGGAAA
>JAHEZB010000030.1 GCA_023251285.1 Chitinophagaceae bacterium
GCACTTCCATTCTCAAATCCGTATGCATTAGTTCCTGTTGCATAAGATGATTCAGGATCCAATCCATGCATGTGGCTGGTAATCAACCATACGTTATTGCATGAAACAGATACAACCGCTCTTTGGATAAAAGATTTTTCCAACATTTTCTTAGGGAACGTATAACTCAACTGAACGTTCCTTAATCTTATATTGGTAGCGTCGTAAAGGTTGGTTTCTGTAATGCCGGTATTGCCTCTGCCTGCCGTTGCCCCCCAATATTGCTGGGTTGAAATGCGTGTGGTGTTTGGAACATATTGATTGGTGTTAGGATCCTTAACAACTCCTTTAACAAGCATAGAATCTCTGCCCCCTGATGCTGTTATCGCACCAGTACCATTCCTTTCCATATTATCTAATGTTTGAGAGAACATTTTACCACCGATTCTTGCATCAACCTGTACAGAAAGTCCAAACCCTTTGTAAGAAAATGAGTTATTCCATCCAACTAAAGCATCTGCCTGTTGGTTACCAAGGGCAGTGATATCTGTAGTAGCCTGCGGAAGCCCGTTTGCAGTCAGAATAGGCTGACCATAATTTCCGTCTTTTGGATCAGTTACTCTAAGTAATTTTGTACCATATATTTCCCCAAATTGTTGGCCGGCAACTGCCAGTACCTGGATAACATCAAATCCACCGAGCTGGTATTTATTAATCCCCGGATAAATATACGGAACGGTATTTTTATTATGGGAATAATTCAATGTTGTGTTCCAGTTAAATCCGTTAGGATTGGTGAGAATACGGGCATTTGCTGTTATTTCTACACCGGTATTTTGAACATTTCCTGCATTGATAATAAATCTGCTATAGCCGCTTAGAGGATCCATTGGTAAGCCAACTAATTGATTAAAAGTGTTTTGTTTATAAACCGTAACGTCCAATCCCAATCTATCCTGGAAGAAATGCAATTCCAATCCTCCTTCATAAGACCTCATTAACTGATTTTTCACACTGTCATTGAACAATGTTCCTCCCCTTGAAGCAGTAGTGTTCCCGTTCGGATCGGTTCCAATAGAATAGGTATTATAAATCTGATATGGATCCATATCACTTCCGGCTTCCGCATAAGTTGCTCTTAATTTACCATAGCTAAACCAAGATGGAAGGTTTTTCATCATTTCGCTAAATACATAAGAAAGACTTACGGATGGATAGAAATAAGAGTTGTGATTAGGAGCAAGTGCAGAAGTCCAGTCATTACGCCATGTAGCGTCTAAAAATAAATAGGTATCATAGTTTAGACCAACCGAACCATAAACTGAATTGATTTTTTTCTGACTGTAAATCTGGCTAACACCCGGCTGGCCAACGGAATTACCTACCGAGAATAAATTGGGAACTCTGAGGGGGTTAGCACTAATGCTAATTGCACTATTTTGCCATGCCATCATATTTCCGCCAACCATTACCGAACCACCCAATTTACCAAAAAGATCATCCTTCTTTGCTGTGATCATTCCACTGTAATTGGTTTGCTGATAAGTTTGCTTTCCAATTGAATAGCTGTTATTAGAAGGGCTTCCTGCGTATGTTTTCGCTTCTGTATTCGTATTATACATATCTGCGCCCGCGGTTGCTTCTGCAGTCAACCATGAAGTAAATTGATGTCTCAAAGTTGCATATAAAATATAGCGATTACGTGTGTCACTGTTCAAATTATATTTAGCAGCCCAATAAGGATTCATGCCGCTTCCTTTTTGCCACCAAAACATATTCTTATTGCTGTCAAGTGGATTGGCAAAATTTTGAATGTTAAGTGTTCTTGGCAGGTTGTAAATGGTAGAAAAGATGCTTCCGTTTTGACCTTCAAGCGAACGGTTATTTGCAGTCGCTTCGATATATTGAATTTTGGTATCTAAAGTCCAATGATCATTGTTACCAAATTTTGTAACAGCACGGGCAGTCAGATTGTTGCGCGAAAGTTTGGCTCCCGGAATGATGCTTTTGTCATCAAAACGGTTATAAGAAGCGTATACTGAAGTTGAATTAAACTGTTGCTGAAAAGATACATTTTGGTTCGAAACCACGCCGTTCTTAAAGAAATTAGTAACATTATCGTAAGGATGCAGTCTTACTGATTTGCCATTCCAATCTATTACCTGTTGGCCATTGATCTTAGGCCCCCAGCTAGATGTAGAAGTAGAATCATATAAGCCGCTTGTTCCCTGTGCATATGTGTTCTGCATTTCAGGGTTTGTGAAAATGCTTTCAAAACCAACGGATGAGGAAATGGTAATCCCCAACCCTGGCTGTTTTCTTCCAGTTTTGGTTGTAATTAAAATAACTCCGTTTCCACCAAGGGAACCATAGAGAGCAGCAGCAGCAGGGCCTTTCAATACACTTATGGAAGCGATGTCTTCTGCATTGATGTCACTCAACCCATTCCCCATATCGAGGGAAGGATTCCAGAAATCATTCGTAGCTCCAATACCGACACGACCGGTAGAATTATCCATTGGAACTCCATCTACTACAATCAGGGGCTGAGAAGAACCGTTGAATGAATTATTGCCGCGTAGCAGAATTTGAGAGGAGCCGCCCGGGCCATTGCCGGAGCGAACAACCTGGAGCCCGGATACTTTCCCGGTGAGGTCATTTACCAGGTTCGGTTCTCTTGCTTCCGTCAATGTCTGGCCTGAAACCTGTTGAACTGAATATCCCAAGGACTTTTTGGATCTTTGGATTCCAAGAGCTGTAACAACAACTTCCTGAAGAGCGGTAGAGCCACTTTCAAGTGTTATTTCTATGTGTGTTTCTTTTCCGACAGGCACATCCCTGGTGTTATAGTTAACGGAGCTGATTTCTAAAACAGGACTGGCTCCTGATACAGAAAGACTGAATGTTCCGTCAGCGGCTGTAGTGGTTCCCAGATTGGTGCCTTTCAAAAGCACTGATACATTCGGCAACGGCTTTCCGCTTTTGTCTTTAATTGTTCCGGTAATTTCCCTTTGCTGAGCAAATCCTATTGCAAAACAAAAGCAGAGAAAAGTACTCAGCAACAATTTTTGTGTAATTTTTTTCATTGAAATTTTTTTTCTTTTTTAATAATTCGAATTTTGACTTTTTTTCTTATATGATGAGAATTTGTAAACCATTTTTAATTTATTTCGTTCTGTAAAAAACATATTATTGCAAATTAGGTCACTTCTTGGAATGCACTGCATAATGTAATATCTTCAATTCAACTTGCTCTTATTACTGGCAATAAAAATCTTCAAACTGCTGCTTACTGTTTTTATTTTACCGTTGAATGACGGTAAAATGACAATATCAGAATGATGTTTGAATAGGTAATTTGCATCCCGGATTCTATTTTAATTTAATATTTTTTTATTTTGTTATAAGAAATTTAAGCGGTCTTTATTTTTCTTTCGGGCAAGGCAACTTCAATCCTTTCATAATTTTCCATCACCAATGCTGCGGCGCCAATTAAATCCACTCTGCGACCAAAAGTTGAAATTTTGATTTGGGTATCTTCAGCAATTTTAGGGATACAATGCTCGTTGATCGCCTGCTGAATCGGTGCAAGCCACAATTTTCCCGCCGCTGCTCCTCTCCCGCTCAATATGATTAATTCAGGATTAAATAAGGTGATCAAAATGGCTATTCCCAACCCAAGATTATAACCGGCTTCAGAAAAAAGCTCTACAGAAAATGTATCTCCTTTAGAAGCAGCATCCATGATCGCCTGGCACGATTGTTCAACGTGATCAAAGGAAAGATTATTAAGAGCTGACATCTTGCCCTTTTCGAGGCCTGTGATGGCTTTTTCTATTATGGCCAATAAGGAAGTTTCTGTTTCAAGGCAACCGGTTTTACCACAACTGCATATTTTTTTGTTGTCTTTAAAAACAGGAATATGGCTGAATTCGCCGGCAAATCCGTTATTTCCGCGAAAAAGCTGGCCGTTCAAAATCATTCCCAGCCCAACACCCCAACTGATATTGATGACCATCACGTTTTTCAGTCCACGGGCAGTTCCCAATCTCATTTCTGCAAGCCCGATGATGCTCGAATCATTATCGATCAATACCGGAATATCAATTTCAGATTCCAGGTATGTGACAATGCTTTCGTTTCCGTTTGACAAAAATGAATGATTAATTCCTTTTTTAAAATCAACAAAACCAGGCATACTGATTCCGATTCCAATCACCTTTTCCTTAACAACACCGGATTTTTCAATAAAAGCAATTAAAGAATCTTTCAGTCGTGCCAAAGCCTCATCGTTGTCCTTCAAGGGAAGTTGGATCTTTTCAATTTCACCAACCAGATTATTGTGCATGTCGAGGATTGCAATTTTTGTAATCAGCTGATCCATTGCGACGGTTATAATGTAATTCAAATCATTTCTAAGTGAATACATCTGGGGACGGCGGCCTCCGGTAGAATTTGCATAACCGGTCTCGATCACACTTCCTTCATCCATTAATTCATTTAAAAAACGGGTAGTGAAGGGAAGGCTTTTATTTGTTAAAACACTTAAATCGGCACATGACAACATCTTTGAGAAATAAAGATGTTTTTTCAGCAGCCTTTTATAAGCATTTTGTTTGTCCATGGCATTAAATGCAATTAGTCACGAAACTTTTTAAATAATTTCACAAAGTAATAACACTTCTTAAACATACTATACAACGATTTTACCTTTTTCTTCTTCAAAATAAACATTTATAAGTTTTTCGTTTGAAACTTAAAAAAGCTCTTATTTGTTCGTTTGTTGGATTTAAAATACTTTCATTGCTGAAAAAAACAGTTGTAGCAAAAATGAAGAAAAAAGAAGAAACGGCACGTTCTGTAGGTAAGTCCTATTCATTTTTTGAGGATGTTTATGATGTTGTCCGAGAAATTCCAAAAGGCAGAGTAACTTCATTTGGTGCGATTGCCAATTACCTTGGCACAAAAAGTTCAGCACGAATGGTGGGATGGGCGATGAATGGTGCACACAATGCTACTCCAAAAGTACCGGCGCATCGGGTATTGAACCGCAATGGCATGTTAACCGGAAAAGCACATTTTGCAACAGCGACTCTTATGGAAGAATTATTATTAAAAGAAAAAATAAAAGTAGAAAAAGATACGGTCGTTGATTTTCAGAAATTGTTTTGGGATCCTGCGAAAGAGCTAAAATTATAGAGACGATGAGCATAACTATAAATGCCTTCTAACATGAGAATACAAATCTATTCTATTTGTTCTTTTGCTGAAAATAAATGTAAGACGCTTTAATTATAGTAAGGACTGATCAATAAATAAACTGCTACTCCGCTAAGAGCCACGTAAAACCAGATTGGCCATGTAATTCTTGCCAGTTTTTTATGCTTTTCATAATTACCGCTCAGGGCGCGATATGCTGTAAACAAAATAAATGGCAGAATAATGCCGGCAAGCGGAATGTGGGTAAGCAGGATAAAATAATAAACATATCTTAAAGAACCGGCAAGGTTTTTCTCATCCAAACTCACTATTCCATCATGATTCAGATCGCCAAATTTGGTTTCACCACTTAATAAGTGATGGCAAACATACGAGATTAAAAAAAGCACAGAAAGAATGATGGCCGTAAGCATGATCCTCTTGTGAAGCAGATACCTTTTTGATTTTACAGCAATTAATGCCAGAACCAATAAGATAGCAACAATTGAATTAATAACAGCATTGAAAGCAGCGAAAATATGCGGGTCAAAATTCACCCGTATATTCAATTTGGCACCCGAAAGAAAAGCAATGCCAAGAAACGCAATAATGGAAACTGCCCAGATCAAAATTCGCGCCTGAAGGTCATTCTTTTTTATAACAGGCCTGGGAAATGTGTTTTTCTCGTCCATCAGGGTGTGCTGGTTTTTCCCTTTAAAAGATCACTGAAAAAATCTCCAAAGCTTCTTTTTTTGTCTTTTTCCAGCATGAGCAGGGGAATATCTCTTACTAACCTTGACTGAGCCACCGAATCCAATCCATTGAACCAACCCCTTACTACGCGCTCCTTATCCAGGAGGAAAAAATTTTCTGTATGAACAAAAGCGGTATCGATATTGACATCAGCGACACTTGCTTTGATTTCGTGAAGCGCAAAATTATAAATACTATCCCTGTTTCCGGTACCCAACCACCAGCTGTCTGGATTTACATTAAACTTTTCGGCCCACCTTCTTAATTGCCGTACAGAATCATGTTTCGGATCAATAGAAATGGAGACAAATTGTACAATAGAATCATTATTCGGAAAGGAGTTCTGCAATTTTTTCATTGATTTTGCCAATTGAGGGCAAATGGTAGGACAATGGGTAAAAAAGAAATCAAGAACAATAATTTTTCCTTTCAAATCATCCAAAGAAACCTGTTGTCCCAACTGATTGGTGAAGTGCAGGTTACTAACATGGTGCCAGGCAGTATCATAAGTTGTCTTACCGTTTTTCTGAATCACATTTACACTATCGTAAAAATAACGCTGTGGCATTTGCACAGCGCCCGTACTGTAGTAGCTGACCAACAAATAACCGGTGAGGGGCAAAAAAATTGCAACAAGGAAAGCTATAAAGGATTTTTTGTTCATGCTTTTTCTAAATGCAAAATTAGCCATTGCAAAGGGCAATAGCTAATTTAAAAATGTTTAATCTAAGTGAAAAAACTAATCCAGTTTCTTTTCCTTTTTTTCTGCAGGGGCTTCAAGTGGCACATTATGGAATTCTTTTGGCTGAACATACTTTCTGCTGCCGGCATCCGTATTTCTTAAATTCCTGAAAGAGGCGCCATCAGCAATGAAGGCAGTAATAAACCAGATAAATAAAGTAGCAGGAATCGCCAGGGTTAATATAAGTTGCCGTACCTCGTCTCCAAGGTGCATAAAAATCGAAATAATATAAAATGCTTTTGCAATGGTAAGGATGCAGATCACTCCTTTTATGATTAACACCAAAAGATCGCTGTAATCCGGATTCATTTCAATATAATAGATGGTCAATCCGAGGGCCAGTTCAATGATTGTAAGTATCAATAAAACCCAAAATGCTTTCCATATTCTCTTTACATGAGCCTCATCAGCTTCAGTAGGCGGTAATTGTGTTATTATTTCAGCAGACATAATTTTTTCTTTAAAATCAATTAAATAGTTGAGTTATTATTTTTTATAATCAGATAAGATAAAAGCAAAGGAATACAAATACCCAAACCAGATCTACAAAGTGCCAATACAATCCGGCTTTTTCGATCATTTCGTAGTGGCCACGTTTTGCAAAATCACCCCTTTTTGTTTTTATCAGCATTATGGTATTTACAATTACTCCTGTAAAAACGTGAAAGCCATGAAAGCCTGTAATACCGAAGAAATAGCCTCCAAAAGCAACAGGGCCGGGTGTAGCTACGAAGTGACCATTATGCATGACCATTGGGCCCCACGGATTGTGGCTCACTGTTGTTCCCCATTTTTCAATTACTCCGTTTACCAACACTTCGTGTTGGCCGGTTATCAAGCCGGTCCATTCGTAAGCCTGGCAGCCCAAAAATGCAAGTCCGCCGAGGATCGTCAGGAGCAACCATTTTTCAACCGCTTTCTGATTCATTTTATGTCCTGCATGAACGGCTAAAACCATCGTCACAGAACTGAAGATCAGAATAAAGGTCATCAAACTAACAAATGCCAGCGGCAGGTGTGCTTCGGTAAAAGGAAATTCGTTGAACACATAATTATGATCTACCCAATGGTTCAGGCTAAAACGAATGGATCCATATGAAATTAAAAATGCACCAAATGTAAATGAATCACTCATGAGAAAGAACCACATCATCAGTTTTCCATAACTTACATTAAAGGGGCTTCTTCCGCCTGCCCACATTTTAGTTTTTGTTTTTGCTATCGCCGTTTGCATTTATTGTCAGGTTAAAAGGTTAATCAAAAATAAAATTACTTGTTTTTGTTTGTTTACTGTCACTAATTAATTTTCATATTCCATTTCCCGGCCTCCAAAAATCCTTTTACCGCATTTCAACTTATCTGATCAGCAGTAAAAAAAACAATAAATATATCCATAACAGGTCCACAAAATGCCAGTAAGTATTCATCAGATCGATGTAAATCTGGTTGTAATTTTTACGCCTTATGCTAAAAGTTTTTAAATACATAATTACCAGGGCGACTACTCCTCCCATTACATGAAGGGCGTGCAAACCGACGATAATGTATAAAAAAGAAAATGAAACATTGCGGGTGAGTGTAATACCGCTTGCCCAAAGTTGTTTAAAACCAAGATATTGCAGCAAAACAAAAGTAATTCCAAGAATAGTGGTCAGAAAAAGCCACCTTTTGTAATGCTTCATCTCACGGTTTATGAACGCTTTGCGGCTGAGCATAATGGTGACGCTGCTTAAAATAATTACTGCTGTTGAGTAATAAAAAATTATCGGAATATCAAAGCTGAGCCAGTTTGCCTGGTTACGTTTTACGATATAAGCACTGCTTAATCCGGCAAACATCATTACAATGCTTGCACATCCGGCCCACATAATAAATTTAAGCGGGTGTATTATCTTTTTTTCCTGCTTCATCACTGCAATCATAATACGAACGTTATTTTCAAAATCATTTAAATATTCAATAGTTGTTGTCTACACTTTATCCAACAATAAAGCAAGAAAAACGATCATCAGGTAAAAATAGGAACTGAACATCACTTTGCGTGCTGCAGCTACATTCATTTTTATTACCAGGTTTATACTTACATATACCATCCAAAAATTGCACAAAAGCAAAATCCAGAATGCGAGAATGCCGCTGATATCAAAATAGTAAGGCAACATGCCCACAGGAACCATCAGCATGGAGTAAATTACCGTCTGCATAGCTGTAAATTTAGTAGGTCCTTCTTCACTTGGTAATAATTTAAATCCCGCTTTTTGATAATCTTTATGCGCAACCCACGCAATTGCCCAAAAGTGAGGGAACTGCCACAGAAATTGGATGGCGAATAAAATATAACCGCCATAATTAAAAAATGTATGTGTCTCGCCGGTTGCCAGTGTTCCCTGGAACGTGGCAAAAGGACTGATCAACCCAGTACCTGCTACCCAACCAATCAAACAGGGCAGTGCACCAGGGAAAGCTCCTACCAAAACCGAAACAGAATTTACTCTTTTTAAAGGCGTGTAAATAAATGCATACAGGAATAAACTGAACAATGAAATAATGGCGCTTGCAAAATTGAACCAATACCACATGATGATAATTCCAACCGCTCCGATTATTATTGCAAATGTCCACGCTTCATTCACAGTCATTCTTCCGGCAGCTACAGGCCTGTCTGCCGTTCTTCTCATTAAGGCATCTGTCTTCCTTTCCACTGTTTGATTAATTGCATTGGCAGATCCGGTAACGCACATTCCTGCAAAAAACAATAAGATAACTGATGCGAGGTTGAATTGAATATTTGGTGCGAGCAAATAACAAACGACGCAGCTAAACACAACCATGAAACTTAAAGTGAACTTGATTAAAATAAAATAATCTTTCACTTTGCTGGCGAGTGTATATGAAACTGATTGAGGCATTATAGTTGCCGTTTTATCCATCAAAAAATTCTTTTTAAAAAAAGCCCTGAATTAACAGGGCTATTGATTCAGAAAAATATTATCCTTAAATAATTTGTCTCTTTACCCTTAATGCTTGCTTTCGTCTGCACCAACCGGTTCAGTCTGAGCAATAAAATCTCTTCCATCTTTACCATAATCGTAAGGCCAGCGATGTACTTCCGGAATTTCGCTTATCCAGTTGCCGTGTGGCGGATGGACCGGTGTTGTCCATTCCATCGTTGTTGAATGCCATGGATTTTTATTGCGATCAGTAACTTTTCTTCCTTTATACATAGAATAGAAAAAGTTGAAAATGAATAAGAACTGAGCGGCGAAAACAACTATCGCCGTTATACTAATAAATTCATTGAGGCCACCGAACATTTTAAAAGATTCCCAGTTGCTGAAATCATAATAACGCCTTGGCATACCTGCCAAACCTTCATAGTGCATTGGCCAGAAAATGAAATAAGCGCCGACCATGGAAATCCAGAAGTGAATATAGGCAAGTGTATTATTCATAAATCTGCCAAACATCTTCGGATACCAATGATATACACCGGCAAACATTCCAAACATAGAAGCGACACCCATTACCAGGTGGAAATGTGCAATTACGAAATACGTATCATGCAAATGCAAATCGAGTGCAGAGTTACCAAGCCAGATACCCGTTAAACCGCCGGAAATAAACAAACTCACAAATCCTATCGCAAACAGCATCGCCGGGGTAAAATGTATATTTCCCTTCCAAAGTGTAGTAAGCCAGTTGAATACTTTAATGGCAGACGGAACTGCAATTAACAATGTAAACAATACGAAGAACGAACCCAGGAATGGATTCATTCCGGAAACGAACATATGGTGAGCCCAAACAAGAAATGACAAAGAGGCAATCGCAAAGAAAGAACCAACCATCGCCATATATCCAAAGATCGGTTTTCTTGC
>JAHEZB010000031.1 GCA_023251285.1 Chitinophagaceae bacterium
ATAAATTGTTTTAACCTGAGGCTTTAATAGCCTGAATTTTTTTAAGGGTGCAAAGTTACGTCAAAACACGTTCTTACCAAGATTAAAACAGAAAGTTAACAGTTAAAGAAATTAAATTTGTATAAGTTATTTTCCCTTGCTAACGTTATAAAACAAACGATTAATTGAAAAAAAAATTCCTACCCAATATTTATTTCTGCATCTTCCTTGATTTGATGGGAATGGTCAGCTATTTATTGCCCGTTATTGGTGAAACTGAAGATCTTTTATGGGCGCCGCTTTCTGCTGTTATCTTTTATTTTTTATTCGGAAAAAAGAAATTCGGTTTGCTGGGCGGCATATTTTCTTTTCTGGAAGAAATCTCTCCCGGTCTTGATTTTATTCCCACATTTACCATTGCCTGGTTTATCAGAAAAAAGGAGATTGGAATGTCCTCAAAAGTTATAAAGACAAACTAATGATTTTTTTCAAATTTTTGATAGTAAAACAATAAAGAATTGTGATTTTTATTTTGCTTGAAATAGTTGGCAGAAATGTAGGCAACAAAAGTAGTTATTTTTATTTCCAAAGTGGTTCATTTTGCCAATCCGGTTTTAAGCCCAATGCATTGGAATCTACATTTGGATATTTATTCAATATTGTGGTTAACTGGGATGTAAACCGGTTCTCCGGTTGAACAATATTTGCCAAGTATTTCATGCAGCACAGGTGAATGTAAAGCATGTGATATTCACTTTCGGATGGTACAGTTGCTATCCATTTATTTGGTGGTTTTGATAGAAGTTTGGGTCTGCCCGGAAGGTTTTTGTTCCACAACCGGCTATGGTGCGCACAGTAATTTCTTATTTGTGCTATAGATTGTAACCAGCTTGGAAGAAAAGTATGATTTACAGTGCCATATTCATCAGCAATATTATCTTTTGATTTTACAGTTGGTTTCAGATTGCCATATAATTTTGAAAGATTACCAAAGCTCGTTAGTTCCAATGTTTTCCACGCTGGTGGAAATCTTCCGTCATCTTTGTGTTTTTTGAGGTGCTCTTTTATAAAAATGTCTTTGGATCGTTCAATTTCTTCATCAATTACTGCAAGAGTTTTTGATAATTCCCTTGTATTTTGAAAAATGGATGTGTTCTGAAACCACCAGGGATCAAACTCATGCGACAAATGATATATTAATTTGGTCCGAAGGCTGATTTCTATTTTTTCAATGATATCGAAAAGGATAAGCCTTAATTCCCTGTCGAAATTATATAAGGCAATCACATCCGCGAAACGACTGTTTACTTTAAAGTGATGGTTGCATTTGTCGTCTTGCATCGGCCACCAATAACCCGCCAGGCGATAATAACTGATGTGACTAAGATAGTGGGTTGCATTATCCTGTGGCTTTATAATAAGGCCGCGCTCTCTAAGTTGTTTTATCTGATTCCGTATGGTAGTTGCCGGTTTCTGAAACATTAGTTATTGGCATAAAAAACCTTCCAATTGTATTATTCAAATTTGGAAGGTATATTATTTTGAAAAGTTTGTAAAAGCAAAAGACTCACCCTGGGACGCTGTTCTTATGGGTAGCGTGGTGAGTACTGTTAATGCGAAGTTGCTATAAATGTTTCAGATAGCCAAGCATTTTTGCAAAATTATTTGGCAAACAGGGAAAATCATTTTTGCAAACTTCCTTTGTGTGGCTTTTTTTGCATCGACGGTAAAAATAAATAGGGAAAAATATTCTGACCTTTTTATTCAACCGAATCTCTAAACTACGTCTGCAAGCCTGCAGTAAACAAACAAATAAGTTGGTTTTTATTCAAAATAGACGTCACAATCATTGGCACTTCCAAATAACCGGATTTTCATCAGCAGATTATCTCATTTATCCCTTAAACCCGCTTACGTATTTATTTCCTTTCACATAAAAGCGATAGGGTAGCAGCGCATCTTCTCCGGCGCTTTCCACGCCGATTCTTTTGCTGATTCCTATTGCTTCATCGGGTATTTTTTTAGAATCGTCAAGGACATAAATCTCATCATCTAAAAGATATAATCCCGAATGATGTTTATAAATCCCTAAAGCTTTTCCCACATTTCCAGGGCCGCGGGTCAATATCTTATCCAAAGTTTTTTTACCGGTTCTTTTCAGCATGATATCAATTCCTTCCAATGGTTCTATCGCCCGGATCAAAACTGCATCCGGAATTTCTTTTGCATTCGTTACAATATTCAGCATTTGATGCATGCCGTAACAAATATAAATATAAGCCGTTCCGGCAGCGGAATACATATGTTCATTGCGTGCTGTTCTTTTCCCTGCAAAAGAATGGGAGGCCTTATCAACAATACCGGCATACGCTTCTGTTTCTACAATTCTTCCGGAAGTTATCTGTCCGTCAAAAGAGGTGACAATTATTTTTCCCAGCAATTCTTTTGCAATTTTTACAACGTCTTTTCTATTGTAAAATGATAATGAAACTTTCTTCATAAATTGAAATTAAATCGGCGCGTTTCAAAACTTTTCAATGATTGAAGGCAAAGTAAATTATATTTGTTTGGCAACATCATTAAATGATTCAACCATCAACAATTGCTCGAAGAAATCATTATTGCCATCTCTTCTTATTTTAAAGCGCACCGGTTTATTGTCAAAAATAAATTGTGGAAATGGATATTGATTCCGGGAATTATTTATGCGATACTCTTTGTTGTAGGTATTTATTTTTTTTGGGAATCTACTGCTTTTATTATTGATTTTATTTTTACCAAAACCGGGCTGAAAGCATGGCTTCAAAGAGAAAATGTACGTTGGTTAAATTTCATTTTTATTTTTGGACAAATCATTCTGCAGCTGATCCTGATGTTGCTTTATTTCTCGTGGTTCAAGTATTTATTCCTGATAATCGGCTCGCCTTTATTTGCTTACCTGAGCGAAAAAACGGAAGCGATTCTTTTGAACACTCACTATCCGTTTTCGTTGAAAGGATTTTTATCAGATATTCTTCGTGGTATTCATATAGCAATACGAAACTTGTTGTGGCAAACGGTTTATACCATTTCTATCCTGATTCTCGGGCTCATTCCGGTACTTGGATGGATAGCTCCGCTTGCTTCTTTATTTATAGAATGTTTTTATTTCGGATTCTCGATGCTGGATTATACCAATGAACGAAAAGGGCTTTCTGCTACCGAAAGCATTGACTTTATAGACCGTCATAAAGGATTAGCGATTGGCAATGGAATGATATTTTATTGTATCCATATATTACCAATTATCGGTTGGATATTTGCTCCCGGATATGCTGTGGTTGCGGCTACTTTAAGTATGCAGGAAAAGCAAAAAAATAATTTAATCTATCTAAATAAATGAATTAATGGTTTATCTGGTTCCTTCATTTTTATCAGAAAATGCCGTTGAAACAATTCCGTATTATGTAATAACTGCTGTAAAAAGCTGCCAGGTTATTTTTGCAGAAAACGAAAGAACTGCAAGGCGGTTTTTGAAATCAATGGACAAAGAAATTGTGATAGATGAATTCGAATGGTATGCAATTCATAAAGCTGAGGAAGAGCAAATAAATATTTTTAAAGAGAAAATAAAAGCGGGAAAAAATATAGCGATCATCAGTGAATCCGGCTGCCCGGGCATTGCTGATCCTGGTCAAATACTCATTGCAGAAGCGCAAAAATTGAACTGTGACATAAAACCTTTGGTAGGCCCAAGTTCTATTTTACTTGCATTGATGGGAAGCGGATTTAACGGGCAGCATTTTTGTTTTTTAGGTTATTTACCAATCGATCATGCAGAGCGCATCAAAAAAATAAAACAAATAGAAGAGGAATCAGCCAGGAGAAAAAGCACACAGATTTTTATTGAAACGCCCTACCGGAATAATAAAATGATTGAAACGCTTTTACAAATCTGCCATGCTTCCACCCGTTTGTGCATTGCGGCAGAACTGACATCTGCAAACGAATTTATCAAAACAAAAACCATTACAGAATGGAAAAAAGAAAAGATTGATTTACATAAAAAACAGGTAATTTTTTTGTTGATGGCTTAGGAAAAAATTTTAATTTTTGCAAGTGGAATCATGGTGAACAAATAAATATGCCTTTCTCCTGTTTTCGCTTTTCAAAAGAAGTTAAGTCATTTGGAACAGTAGAATAATTAATGTAAATAGATGAAATTTGTATTTCTGTTTCTTTAAGAAGATGAAGAAGTGCGGAAGTATAAACCCGAAGTTCGGGCTAAAAAGATTAAACAAATAAAGTAATGATCTGGGAAGAAGAAATAGTTCAGGTTTTATCCGATTCTATGTTATGATTCTGTAATTAAATATTTAAATCAGCAAAGCAATAAATAATAGACATTCTTGTTTTGTGGTTA
The DNA here is from genome assembly GCA_023251285.1 of Chitinophagaceae bacterium. GTDB lineage: Bacteria > Bacteroidota > Bacteroidia > Chitinophagales > Chitinophagaceae > Ginsengibacter. The sequence continues at coordinate 4,382 of JAHEZB010000031.1, forward strand.
ATCATTTATTTATTCAATAATTCAATATTAATGTCTTCACCAAAAACTGATCATTCTGCAAAGAAGGAACTTACAGCTGAAGATTTTACCAATCATCCGGAGGTAATTAAATGCCTGGAAGCGTTGGATACAGCCTTCAAAAAAAGCAACCGTCCATTTATTATTTCTGATGTGTATGATGATGAAGGAAATCAGTATGTAAACCTGGTGCAAAAAGGTGGAGGTGTGCTCGGCATGGCTTTGGTTGGGTACACGTACATTTTGGAACAAATGGGAGTTCGTTTTGTAAGACTGGCCGGTACAAGTGCGGGAGCGATAAACACGGCACTGATGACGGTAATTGGAGATAAACAAGAAATGAAGTCAAAGCGAATTTTAACATCGTTGTGCGACCTCAACTTTTTTGATCTTGTAGATGGCAATCCTGCTGCAAAATGGATTATTAAAAAATTTATTACCCAGGAAGATTTTACGAAAAAAATGGAAAACTGGTTTAAAGGATTATTGATAACCGGTATTTTATTAATTGCAGGAGACATTCTTTTTTTCGGCCTTCAACAAAAATTTTTATTGCTTTCGATCTTTACCAAATTGTTTTTTGTACTCACCGGTTTTTATTTTCTGTTGCTAGCATTTTTAATTTTTTATATTTCCAGAACGCTTGAAAAGCTAAAGAATTCAGGCTTTGGAATAAATCCCGGAAATTATTTTTATGATTGGATAAAGAAAGAACTGATTTCAAACGGCGTCTTAAAAGTGTCGGATCTGAAAAAAAAAGCAGCCGCACTTCCGAAACTATATTTACGTCCTGAAAATCCGGAAACCATTGATACGCTTTGTGGCGACGTTACTTTTATTGCGTCGGAACTCGTAACCCAAAATAAAATACAGTTTCCGGCTATGTGCAATCTTTTTCGTGAAGAAAAAGACATTGATACTTTGCAACCAGCAGGTTTTATACGGGCGTCTATGGCGATTCCTGTATTTTTTGAATCTTATTTTATTAACAATATACCAAACGAATCACCGGAAATAAAAAAAGCGTGGCTCGATACTTTGGATGAACACAATCCGCCATCAGAAGTTCGTTTTGTAGATGGTGGTATTCTTTCGAATTTTCCGATTGATATTTTCTACAATCCAAAAATAGTTGTTCCACGATTGCCGTCTTTGGGAATTGACCTGGACGATAGCAAACCTGAAGATAAATCTACAAATCCCATTCATTGGTCTTTTTTGGGTTACCTGGGAAGAATGTTCAACACGATCAGGTATTTTTATGATAAAGACTTTTTATTAAAGAATAAATTTTTTGAAAAAGGAATTGGGAAAATTCCTTTGTCGGATTACAACTGGCTTAATTTTTTTATAAAAGACCAGGATAAAATTGACATGTTCGTTTTGGGTGCAAAAGCCGCTACTCAATTTTTGATTGGTTTTGATTGGAAACAATATAAAAATGACCGCGTACAAATGCAGGCAAAACTAACGAAGGAGCATATTCCTGAAATTATAAAGGATGATTTAAAACCAATAAAAAGTGAATAACTTATATCAAATGCAAAACGTTGCCGCTTATTTTTGCCTCATCTTCGGATCGATGCTGCTACTCGGCGCTTTTGCAAAATTGCTCAGCAAAAACTTTTATACGCTGCATGTATTTGTCAGAAAATTCAGCATCCTTGATCTCGAATTTCCTGATTCTTCATTGGAATTAACTACCTATATCCGCGGAATTTTTTTATTGCCAAAAGAATTGTCCACGAGGTCATTGCGATCGCTGAAAACTTATCTTTACCTTGATTTCCTTTTTATTCCTCTCGCTTATGGTTCCCTGTTTTTATTATGCCTGTTGATTGCAAATAAATTTACTTTTCTGGGCCATTATATTTTTTTAATTCTTGCATGGCTGCAATTAATTCCCGTGGTTTGCGATGCCGGCAAAAATTTCTTTCTTTTAAAAAAAATAAGGCCGGATGCAAAAGTTTCGCGGGAAGGTACACACAAAGCGTACCTGGCACTTGAAAGAATAAAGTGGCTTGTGGCGTTGGTGGCGGCAGTTTTTAGTTTATCTGCTTTATTTTATTTCTGGGTTACCGGAAAATATTCTGTCAGTTCTTTTCGTTTTCTCATTATTGTTATTATTGAAATAGCCGTGTTTTTTATTTTAAGAAAAGTGTTTGCAAAAGGATCGAAAATCGATCTGGAGAAATATCAAAATATTGGTAATTAATGCTCATTTTTCTGTAACAAAATTTTGTGAATTTAAAATATAATTAATCCTTTTTTAAGATAACTTCGCCCCATGAAAACTAGAGTTTACCTGGCTATTGCCCCAATTACTTTTGCCGTTTTTTGTTTGTTTACTGCCTGCAATAGCGGCCAGTCTGCGAGCGATCATTTGGCCGCCCAATCTCTTACTGATTCTGCAAAAAAAGAGCAGCATATTGAGAAAGGAAAAGTATATGAGAAAAAAACCGTTGACACTGCTTTATTTAACAAGCTTCTTGCAAATCTTGCCAATCACGACACTACGGGAAGGTGGCCTGTAAAAATGCCGTATCCTTTGCCTGGAGCGGTGTTGCCATTCCACCGCATCGTAGCATTTTATGGAAATTTATATTCTAAAAAAATGGGTATTCTTGGGGAATTACCAAAAAATGAAATGCTTAAAAAGCTGAAAGAAGAAGTTGCTCATTGGCAGGCCGCAGATTCTTCAATTCCGGTAATACCGGCTTTGCATTATATCGCTGTTACTGCACAGGGAGCGCCCGGAAAAGATGGGAAACACCGGATGCGCATGCCTTCCGGCCAGATTGATACCATTATAAATTGGGCAAATAGCATTGATGCTTTGGTGTTTCTGGATGTGCAAGTTGGACATAGTTCGGTGAGAGACGAAGTACCGCCATTGGAAAAATATTTGCAGATGCCACAGGTGCACCTGGGAATTGATCCTGAATTTTCAATGAAAGACGGTCACGTTCCCGGAAAAAAGATTGGAACGTTCAGTGCGGAAGATGTGAATACCGCCATTGATGATTTAGCTGCTTTGGTAAAAAAATACAATCTTCCTCCAAAGATTTTAATCGTTCATCGTTTTACTCAAGGAATGATCACCAATTACAAGCAGATAAAAAAAGTGCCGGAAGTGCAGGTAGTAATGGATATGGATGGCTGGGGCGATAAAACATTGAAACGCTCGACCTACCTGCTTTATATTTACAAAGAACCGGTTGAATTTACAGGATTTAAATTATTTTATAAAAATGATACCAGGACCGGTGTCAATCAGCTTTATACGCCGCAGGAGTTATTAAGATTTACCCCAAAACCAATTTACATTCAATACCAATAATTCTCATTTTTTATGAAAACCGTTGTTTTTATTGCATTTTGTGTTTCCATTTTAGCGGCATGCAATTCTGCCACAGCTACAAAAGATAAAGATCAAAAGACAAAATCTGCAGCTACCATGAAGGCAGATTCTACATCTTCCAACGCAGAAATGAATACTCCTGTCGCAGACGCTGCTACTGTTTTTGCAAAAAGGCAAGTGCCTGTACTGTGCTATCATCACATTCGTGACCCGAAGCCCGGACAAAGTGAAACCTTGAAAAGTTATTCTGTATCGCCGGCGCAGTTTGCACAACAAATGAAAGCGCTTAAGGACAGTGGTTATGAAACGATTTTACCTAATCAACTGTATAATTATCTCGTTCACGGAGGCCCGCTTCCTGCAAAACCAGTAATGCTCACCTTTGATGATACCGATGAAGAACAATTCAGCATTGGCTACCAGGAAATGAAAAAGTATGGATTTAAAGGCGTGTTTTTTATCATGACTATTTCTATTAATCGTCCCAGATATATGACCAAAGAACAACTGAAACAGTTGGCCGATGATGGAAATGCAGTGGAATCACACACATGGGATCATCACATGGTAACCAAATACCAGGGCGAAGATTGGGAAAAACAATTTGTGAAACCGCGTAAAACCATTGAAGACATCACCGGAAAGCCTGCTACTTATTTTGCTTATCCGTACGGATTATGGAATGCTGCTGCAATCCCGCAACTGAAAAAAGCCGGATTTAAAATGGCTTTTATTTTATCTACCAAACGAGATTCAACTGAACCATTATATACAGTAAGGAGGATGATCGTGCCGGGTCAATGGTCTGTAACGGGAATGATGAAAGCAATGAAGCAGACATTTCACTTGGATTAATTATCCGATTACTGTGAGTTTATGGTTTTGCCATTTGCTGATTAATCAATTATAATGCTTCCATTTTTTGTCTATTCTTTTCATAATTGCATTTAATCCATCAAGCGTGCCCTGGTAATAATCGTTTTTTGCAAAAGAAGGAATAATATATTTGTTGATGATCCGGTATTTTTCGTCATAATCCATATATTTATTAATTCCGAAATCGGTACAAACAAATATTTTTCTATAATCTTTTGAAATACAAATCACGATTCCGTTGCTTTTAGAAATTTTTCCGATACCCCATTTTTTTAAAAGGCGATAGGCAAAGTCGTCAAATTTGTACTCAGCAACCATATTGGAATCAACTGTTACAATACAAATTTCAATGCTGGTTCTTTTTTCAAGATGTTGCAGCATTGTTTCCAGGTTATTTTCCTGAACCGGGTTATATAATCCTTCAAAATCATTTACCCAACCGACCGCTGCCGGTAATGTATCCCAGATGGATTGCCTGTATTTCTGCAACTCAGCCGGACTCATGGCTTTATAAGGATGGTAATCCGATACAGTTTGTGCCGTAATTCCTGTAGAGAATAAAGACAGGCAAACAAAAAGGATTGAAACTATCTTCATAAGCTAATGGGAATGCTTCTTGTCACAAAAATAAAGTAATACATTTTGAAAATAACAATGTACATAAATTAAAATTATAATCCTTTCTGTTTATGAATAGCGGTTAATTGCTCCTCTCAGTAGATAAACAAATATCTCAGATTTGTGTTTTTAAAGGTTCCTTTTTTTGGATACAAAAAATGGCGCAATCGTTTGTTTAATTCTGCCATTACGAAGAATAACATGATCCCATTTTTTTTATTTTCCCATCGTTTGGTTTTACCGGTTATTTCTATATTTTCACGCAATGGATTCTCCATTTAATAAATAAAATTTCATGAACCAAAACCTTACCACGGGCAAAAAAAATTATACTTCAGAAATTGTAATTATCGGCATTCTCTTTTTTATTTTTGGCTTTGTAACCTGGCTTAACAGTACGTTGATTCCTTATCTGCAAATTGCCTGTCAGCTGGAAACATCACAGGCAGTTCTCGTCACCTTTGCATTTTATATTTCTTATGCTGTAATGGCATTTCCGTCTTCCTGGGTGTTAAAAAAGACAGGTTTTAAAAATGGAATGATGTGGGGATTGCTGTTAATGGCGGTTGGAGCATTAATTTTTATTCCGGCAGCGCAATCAAGAACGTATGGATTATTTCTAACAGGATTATTTGTGATTGGTACCGGGTTGGCTTTGCTCCAAACAGCTTCTAATCCGTACATTACCATTCTTGGACCGATAGAAAGTGCGGCTAAAAGAATCAGTGTAATGGGGATTTGCAACAAGGGAGCGGGCGCATTGGCTCCATTGGTTATGGGCGCTTTTTTATTAAAAGATTCAGATGCCATTCTTGAAAAATTAAAGACACTGAATCCAGCGGAGAAAGCAGTAGAGTTAGACGCGCTGGCATCAAGGGTGATTGTTCCTTACATAATTATTGCAGCAGTTTTAATTGCCCTGGCGGTATTTATTTATTTCTCCAGCCTGCCGGAAGTAAAAGCAGAAGGAGAAGATGATGAAAGAAATACAGCTAACGGTGATGGACAAACGATTTTCAATTTTCCATATTTATGGATTGGATTTGTTACGCTGTTTTTATATGTGGGCGTCGAAGTAATGGCGGGTGATATCATCCAGGTGTATGGAAAAGCAATTGGCATCAGCCTGGATATTGCCAAACATTTTACTACCTACACGATGATCGGAATGCTGATTGGATATTTAATTGGTATCGTTACAATTCCAAAATATATATCACAAACGACAGCGCTAAAGGGCTCTGCAATTCTCGGAATTATTTTTACTTTACTCGCCATTTTTACTTCAGGATA
>JAHEZB010000546.1 GCA_023251285.1 Chitinophagaceae bacterium
TTTTATTGGTGGCCAAAAAATTTTCAAGCCATTCAATCATTTGAACATCCAGGTGATTGGTAGGCTCATCCAGTATCAGCAAACATTTGCCTTCATGCAATTGTGCATCAATCAAAGCCAGCGCAAGAGCCACTCTTTTTCTCTGACCGCCACTTAGATTTTTGACCGGCTCATTCAAATGATGCAGATTTAATTTACCGAGAATCTGCTTTAAATCACTTTCAAAACTCCACGCATTTGCTTCCGTTATTTCAGAAATAAGTTCACTGATGCGGTCTTCATTTTCCGAATTTTCTTCCAGCAACATTTCATATTCTTTCACCAATCGCACTACCGGGTTGTCGATGTTTAAAATATTATCCCAAATGCTTTTTTCATTTTCAAAAGCGGTATCCTGCTGCAGCATGATCACCTTTACTTCTTTATTGACCCAAACGGTTCCTGAATCCGGTGTATCACAACCAGCTATAATTTTTAAAAGGGTAGATTTTCCACTTCCGTTTCTTGCCACAAAAGCAATTTTATCTCCTTCCTCTACATGAAAGCTGATGTTTTTAAAGAGGGTTCTGATTCCAAAAGATTTACTGAGATTTTCTACTGAAGCGTAATGCATAGCCGGCAAAGTTACAAAGAGTATGAGCTTATTACATCTGCCAGGTTTGTAAGTTTAAGATAAAAAAGATTTGAAAGTTGGAAAATTTCTATTTTTTCCAAACACCAAGCCCCTCACTGCAATTGGCGCAGATGTCAATGTTTTTGCGGCTTGTAGTAATGTCCTTGCGGAATTTTTTATAATTTTTATTTTGCCAGATATCTCTGAAACTTTCATTTTTTAAACTGCCAAGTCTATGGGTCGCATCTTTATCAAAGCAACATGGAACCACCATTCCGTCCCAGGTAATTACGTTTGCCTGCCACAGTTTCCAGCAATGGTTCTGCAATTTATTTTTGGCTACCTGCTTGCCTTCTTTGGTTTTTTTATACCGGCTGAATTTTTCATTTTTTGGAATTAAATGATTTGGGTCATTTTCGTAATCATATATCTGCGCGGTTTTAAAACGTACTTCATCTACGCCTACTTCTGCGGCCAGCTTTTTTACATCTTCTATTTGATGCTCATTGGGACGAACGACCAAAAATTGAAAAAATACAAAAGGTGTTTTGCTCTTCAATTCCTTTTTCCATTTGACAATATTCCTGGCGCCTTCAATTACTTTTTCGATGTTGCCTTCACGCCGGTATTGTTCATAAACTTCCTGCGTTGTTCCATCAAGTGAAATGATTAACCTGTCTAAACCGCTTTCCACCGTTTTCTTTGCAACTTCATCGGTGAGAAAGTGTCCATTAGTTGAAGTGGCTGTATAGATACCTTTTGACGAAGCATAAGACACCATTTCCAAAAAATTTTTATTCAGATAGGGTTCTCCCTGGAAATAAAAGATCAGGTATAAAATGTCTTTATATATATCATCGATTGTTTGAAAAAAGAAATCTTTTTTCAGCATTCCGCGCGGCCTTGTAAATTCTCTTAAACCACTTGGACATTCAGGACATTTAAGATTGCAGGATGTGGTGGGCTCGAATGAAATGGACATCGGTAATCCCCATTGTACCGGCTTTTTTATCACGCGTGTGATCTGGTAACTTGAAAACACTTTTGCAGCATTCCATAATCTTCGAAAGGTAAGTTTCGATAAAAAGTTGATGCTGTCATTGTAATTTACCTGTGGCATTTGTCAAAGATAATAAAGCGGCAAGTTTTATTTGGATTTATCAGGAAACGAAAAAAAACCTTCCTGATTTAGTAAATCCGGGAAGGCTTTTGTAAAAATTAAATGATTTATAGAGAACTTTTTGCCAATGACTTGTTCTGCGTGGAAGAATCAACAAGTGCCAGTTGAATTAAAGGCGGCTCATTAAAATTCATTTTATGATTCAGGAATTTATCATAATTGGCTGAAATAACATTCAACGCAATAAATTTCATCACAAAAATTCTTGTTTCTTTTGGCAAATATTCTTTCACATCCCAAAAATCAGGATTACGTTTTGAACTTTTCTTTAAGGCAGAAGTGACGCGCCCCATGCCGCAATTAAAAGCTGCAACTGTAAGCAGAATATCATCATTTAAAGCATTCAACTGATCACGAAAGAATTTAGCCGCTGCTATCGTCGATTTTGTGAAGTTTTTTCTTTCGTCATTTTTGTGGCTGATGTTTAATCCATATTCAGATGCCAGTTCGCCCATGAATTGCCAATAGCCAACCGCACCTGCATTCGACACCGCATCCGGATTGAAGTTAGATTCCAATGCAGGAAGCATTTGAAATTCATCAGGCACATCATACTTGTCGAAAATCTCTGTTGCCCTTGGAAAATATTTCTTTCCGCGATTAAACATGTAAATGATGTAGCTGCGTTGTTTTTTGGAATATTGCTTTACATATTCTTTACTTTCATCGCGATGTTCCTGAAGGCTAACAGGATAAACAATCCAATCAGGATTTCTGACCAGTGTGCTTTTAAGATGAATATTTGGATTGATGGAATCGAGCGTAGAATCTGAATAATTTTCTACGTTGTAACCGATGATTTCTTTTGCCGAGGTGCTAAAGCCAATTATAAAAAAAATTATAATCAACGATAATAAGCTCTTTGATTGAATAGTTTTCATTTAGAATTTTTTCGAGTCAAATAATTATTACGTTATTAAAAACGCTTGTTTGTAAATGGGTCTTTAGTTATATTATAATAAAAAAAGAATCAGTTTTATTTCGCTATATCAGTACTTTATTTTTGAGTTTGTTAATAATTGCAAGAATCGTGCAAACTTAGCGTACAAAATTTTAAGATGCAAGCTTTTCAGTTAACTGCAGGTTAAAAAGAAAGGGAACGGGAAGGTAT
>JAHEZB010000547.1 GCA_023251285.1 Chitinophagaceae bacterium
GTCCCGGTAAGAAATTCCATGCACTGTACCGAAATTATTATTCTTCGAATTTAATGTATTCACCAATTCAAGAAGTGCCGCCTCACCCTCTCCATTCACAACAAAATCAACGTCTTTCGCGTTTTTAAGGATCTCATCAGCCTTCAAAGTCGCATGAGGACCGCCAAAGACAACATAACAATTTTTGTTGAATTTCTTTGCCAGGGAAGCGATGGTAAATGCGGAGGCAGCCTTCGGCGTCATCACCGTAACCCCAACCATTTCAGGTTGATATTTTACAAAAATTTCCGAAATCTCCTTTATAATGGGATTTTCCTGATTCCTCAATTCCTTCAGGTAAATGCGATATTTTTCAGGCAGTCTCGTGTAATCCATTCCCTTTGAATTTTTGTTGCAGTCGGCATCGTAGATCGTTACCTGATGCCCGGCCTTTTTCAGCGTGGAGGACAGATAGCTTAATCCCAAAGGGAAATAGCGGTTATAATAGTTGAAGAATCTGTAAAACGGCGGATCGATCAAAAGAATTTTCATTTCCACAAACCCCTGTCCAGGCTTCGGTATTGTACTGCTTCGGATATATGTTCTATCCTTATATGCTCGCCTTCGTCCAGGTCTGCAATGGTACGCCCTACTTTGAGGATCTTACTGTGCCCACGCGCAGAAAGCCCTAATTCCGTCATTGCCTGATAAAGAAGCGCTTCTGCATCTTTATCCATTCCGCAATACTTTTTTACCTGTTTGGAAGACATATGCGCATTCATACCCGCTGGCTGATCCTTAAATCTTTCTTTTTGCATTGCACGGGCCACCATTACCTTTTTTCTAATATCCCCAGAAGACTGCGCCTCCCTGTCGGCAACAAGCTCATTATAACGTACGGCAGGCACCTCTATCTGTATATCCATTCTGTCCAATAACGGCCCGGAAACCTTTGACATATAATTCTGAATTTGATGGGGCGTGCAATGGCACTCCCTCCGTTTGTCAGTATAATACCCGCACGGACAAGGGTTCATGGCACACACCAGCATAAAATTAGCCGGATACGTAACCGAATTTAACGCCCGCGAAATCGTTACACTGCCTGCTTCCAGGGGTTGCCGGAGGACTTCCAATGTCCTCCGGTCAAATTCCGGAAGCTCATCCAAAAAAAGCACGCCATTATGTGAAAGGCTAATCTCGCCGGGTCTAGGAAAGGAACCGCCTCCAATTAATCCCGCGGTACTAATCGTATGATGAGGGGTGCGAAATGGTCTTGTTGAAACTAATGATTGTTTCGGGTCAAGGAGTCCCAGCACGCTGTAAATTTTGGTAGTTCCTAAAGCTTCCTCCAAAGTAAGCAAAGGCATAATCGTCGGGATCCGCTGGGCAAGCATCGTCTTGCCAGCGCCTGGCGGCCCTACCATAATCACATTGTGATTTCCAGCAACAGCAACCGTCAGTGCCCTTTTGACATGTTCCTGACCTTTGACGTCTGAAAAATCCACGTCGTAGCCGGAAGACTCCTTAAACACTTCGCCAAGTTCAATTTTACGCGGTACGGAAGGAATCGCTCCAGTTAAAATCCCTACCGTCTCCGTAAGGGTTTCAACGGGAATGGCATCAAGTCCGTCAACAACCGCCGCCTCGGACGCATTTTCAGAAGGCACCAGAAATTTTTTTATCCCCAGTTCTTTGCACTTGAACGCCATTGATAAACAACCCTTAACCGGACGCAGCCTGCCATCCAGAGACAGCTCACCCGCAATGGCATATTCCTGGATATCCGGAACTTCGATTTGGTTCGTTGCTATAAGTATCCCGACTGCTATTGGTAATTCAAAAACCGGGCCTTCTTTCTTGCGGTCTGCAGGCGCAAGATTTATTGTCATGGGTTTATAAGGAAACCTGTAACCGCTATTATTGACCGCCGCCTTTACCCTGTCACGGCTCTCCTTAACCGCCGTGTCCGGTAACCCAACGATGGCAATATAAGGCATATCACCCCTGGCGATATAAACTTCAATATCTAATAAATATGCCTCAATACCAAAAACGGCAACACTTCTGACTTTAGCCAGCATTCATTGATACCAGAAAATGTATCAGGATTTGCTATTTTACGGCTGCAACTTTATTCAACGCCTTGAGCAAAGCATCCATGTCGATCCCGCTCATCCCTGCTGTTTTCTCTATACTAGAACCACCGCCACAGCAGGAATCTACCTTAAAATTACTGAAAATCGTAATTGTCTTTGGATATTTCTTTATCACGTCATTGATAACCATATCCTTCGTAATTAAATCAGCCATTTTTACCTCCAAAAATATTTTGCTTACTAAATTTCATTCACATCCCATTGTTTTTTATTATAATTACAAACAAAACATCACTCGACAATGATAATGCAAAATATAATCAAAAAGCAATGTATTTTTACTTCCACTTTAACATGAAACAATCATTAATCGTGTTTACAAAACATGAAAATTTTGAAATGAGCATATCATTTTTGAAATGCAAGGCCATTGAAACAACTTGATGAAAATGTAATAAAAAATTTATCAGTTTTATAACTTCAATGTTTTAAAATATTTATGTAAAAAAAATTAAATATCAATAATTTATTTAATTGGAATACCGCTTGTGTAAGTGTACAATCGCATATAAATTACGTATTATGCAAGCGGTTTATTATTATTTAAAAGGAGAGGAATTTCGTAATGAGTGTTATGAGAAATACAATCAAGACGTTACATCCGGCTTATTTTGCATTTATAATGTCAACGGGCATAATCTCGATTGCATCTAATCTTTTGGGTTTTAAGGGCATTGCATACGGGCTCTTTTATATAAACATGATTGCATACGCAATCATTCTATCATTACAAATACTACGGGTAAGGATGTTCTGGACTAACCTT
>JAHEZB010000548.1 GCA_023251285.1 Chitinophagaceae bacterium
TGACACATTCAGTGAAACGCATCTTGACTTTTTAAGCCAGCTCACAGAAAGTATTGGTATTGTGTTGAATACCATCGAAGCGAACTCAAGAACAGAAGGACTATTGGAACAATCGCAGTCCCTGGCGGATGAATTAAGAAGAACCAATGAACAGTTGCAGGATAAAGCGCAGTTGATGGTGAAGCAAAAAGAAGAAGTGGAGGCAAAAAATAAAGAAGTAGAAGAAGCAAGGAAGTCGCTGGAAGAAAAAGCAGAACAATTGCAACTTACTTCAAAATATAAGTCAGAGTTCTTGGCAAATATGTCGCACGAATTGCGTACACCTTTGAATTCACTGTTGATATTAGCCCAACAATTATACGAAAATCACGAAGGCAATTTATCTGAAAAACAGGTTCACTATGCAAGAACCATTCATAGTTGCGGCGATGATCTGATCCAATTGATCAATGATATTTTGGATCTGTCAAAAATTGAATCCGGTTATATTTCTACTGATTTTGTGAACCTGAAATTCAGCGCCGTTACCGCTTTTGTAGAAACAACGTTTAAACACGTTTCTGAAAATAAAAATTTGCGGTTCAGTATTCAAATGGATGAAACATTGCCTGCAAGCCTTGAAACAGACGCACAAAGGCTAAACCAGATTCTCAAAAACCTGCTTTCAAATGCATTTAAATTTACTGAAAAAGGAGAGGTAAGACTCAGAATCTATACAGCAAATCATAACTGGAAGCAAAGTCATCCGGGCCTTGATAATGCAAACCGTGTGGTGGCTTTTGAGATCATGGATACAGGAATTGGCATATCAAAAGATAAGCAAAATATTATTTTTGAAGCATTTCAACAGGCCGAAGGTAGTACCAGCCGCAAATATGGTGGCACAGGTCTGGGATTGTCTATCAGCCGCGGGTTGGCCGATTTACTGGGTGGAACAATTGAACTGGATAGTGAAGTTGGTAAGGGCAGTATCTTCACGTTGTTCCTGCCTATTGATTATAATACGGCAATATCAAAACCGGAAGAAAATATCACTAAAAAAGAAAGTAAATACAAACTTGAGAATGCCTCCACTTCTTTGAGTCAGCTGGTAACTTCCCCTAAGGTTGTTGAATCAAAAAACCTGGGTGTCATCAATGAAATCATTAACGAAATAGGAGACGACCGGAATAATATAGTTGAAGGAGATAAAGTGGTGCTCCTGATTGAAGACGACATTCGCTTTGGAAAAATAATGATGGAACAGGCTCATGAAAAAAATCTCAAAGTGATGATCGCTACTAATTTTGAAGAAGTTTTTGAGCTTGCAAATAAACATATTCCTTGTGCGGTCACGCTCGATGTAAAACTGCCGAATGCAAGCGGATGGCGGATTTTAGATCTTTTTAAAAACGATATCAATTTAAGGCACATTCCAATCCATCTTATTTCCGGCGAAGAAAACCGTTTGCTTGCGATGCATCGTGGCGCAAAAAGTTTTCATTTAAAACCATTAAAAGCTGAAGCGCTAAAAGTACTATTCTCGGATATTGATCAATTCAGTAATCGTGAAATACGCAACTTATTAATTGTAGAAGACAATGAGTTTGATGCTTCGCAAATGGCAAAAATTTTGCAAAACGGCGACCTGGTTAATCTTGAAATTGCCGGCACCGGCAAACAGGCACTGGACCTGATAAAGGAAAAAATTTATGATTGCATTATTGTAGATTATATGTTGCCTGACCTCAGCGGGACGGAACTGATTACAGAGATCAGCACAATCATGAAGCAACAAATGACGCCTGTTTTAATTTATTCTGCAAAAGATTTTTCAGCACGGGAAAATTCAAAGCTCAAACAATATGCAAATAAAATTATTCTGAAAGGAGTTAATTCACTGGACTTGTTGCTTGAAGAAACCATTATGGTTTTGCATTTGAAGCATAATGATCTGCTACCTGAGAAAAGAAAACTGATTGAAGGGTTGCGTTCAAAGACAGACGTTCTCACGAATAAAAATGTGTTGGTAGTAGATGACGATGTTAGAAATCTATTTGCATTAACTACAGCTTTTGAACGATATAATATCAACACAATTACTGCCGAAAGCGGCATGGAAGCAATGAATATCCTGAGTGCAAACAATCAGATTGATATGGTGTTGATGGATATTATGATGCCTGAAATGGATGGCTATGAAACTACTCAGAAGATCAGACGCGAGCACCAGAACAGTTCGCTTCCCATAATAGCGGTTACCGCAAAAGCAATGAAAGGCGATAGGGAAAAGTGCATCCAGGCCGGCGCTTCTGATTATATTACAAAGCCTTTGAAAATAGACCAGCTAATGTCCTTAATGAGAGTATGGTTGTACAAAAAATAAAAAATGGACATTGAAAAAGAACCGGTTTTTAAAAATAAACCTGATATAAATATTTTAGTTGTCGACGACCGCGAGGACAATCTTCTTTCCATAGAAGCTATTCTTCAAAAGGACGAATACAATATTATTAAGGCCAATTCAGGAAGGGCGGCTCTCAAAGTGTTACTCACCCGTCATGATTTTTCACTGATCCTGATGGATGTTCAAATGCCTGATATGAATGGCCTTGAAACAGCCACGATCATTTATGAGCGCGATAAGCTGAAGGGAATTCCCATCATTTTTATTACTGCGTATTCCAATGATGAAGAATATATCTTCAAAGGATATAAAATGGGCGCCGTTGATTATATCTATAAGCCTATTAATCCGGAATTGCTGCGTGCCAAAGTGAGTGTATTTGTTGAGCTTTATCGGAAGAATGGCCAGTTGTTGAGCCATGAAAAAAGATTGTTGGCTGCTAACAAAAGCTTACAAAAACAAATTGAAGAAGGGAAACGGTCACAGGAAAAAATAAACCTGTTGAATAAACAACTGA
>JAHEZB010000549.1 GCA_023251285.1 Chitinophagaceae bacterium
TCGCATTCTTTTAAAAGTATTTTCATTTTGTTACTGAATCAAAGCAGCAATTTTATCAAGAGGAATCGTATTTGCAAATGACATTACTGTATTTTCATCCATTCCGTTAGCAGTAACGGTAATTAATGCGCTTTTAAAAGGAATTTGCAATTGATAATTTGGCTTTCCGTTTTCATTGTCTCCTTGTTTTTCCAGCCGTGATTTGTAACCTTGTATTTTTACCACTTTGGTAGTTGAATTCCTCATCATTCCGCCTACAAATGGCATATTCAAAAATGCATTGAGACTTGTGATCAGCGGCGAATTACTGATTATTTCTACCTGCGACCCGGTGGTACCATAATCCCGATGAATGGTAGCTCCAACAAAACCGACATTGGCAGAAACCTGGTCGTCTTTACTGTTTGCTGGCTGATCACTCATTTTATCAGGCAATAATTTCAAAACTTCTTTACCCACGATCATATCAATTTCCTGGACAGCCTGTTCTAATGAAAAATGGGCGTCCGCAAGTTTGCCTGAAGAGTAAGCAGTTTTGGCATCAGCAATATCTTTTGAAAAATCCTGTGCCTGAAGAGCCAGCGTGAAGAAAAGTATTGGAATTAAAATGGAATATTTTTTCATTTTTAAAAATTTTTAAAGTGATTATTTTTCGCCCAACGATTTTTTTATGCTGTCAATATTAAACGCATTAGCCGTTTTCATTACTTCATCCTCATTTGCAAAATTGATGCATTCCCAAACTACCATAGAACTTTGACCAATTGGAACAATCAATGAATAACCTTTGCTTTCGTCGTAACTGATAATCGCCTTATTTCCCTGCACTTTTACCTGTTTCACATTCTGGTCCTTTCCGTTTGACTCTACTGCATAAGCGTTTCCAAAATAAGCATTTACCAATCCGGAATACAACATGTTGTTACCAATAGTAACGGTACATTGTTTGTCCTTTTTATCGGAATAAACGCGTTGTATCGTCATGTTGTTCCAGCCCCATTGAGTGCTTACTACTTTATCCTGGGTGGTATCTTTTTGCAAACCGTCCACATTATCAGGAAGAGACTGTAATAATTGATGGCCGAGCTGAATTTCAATGCCCATTAAAGCTTGTTGAACAGAATAGCGTGCGTCGCTGTAATTATTTCCAGAGAAGGATTTGGTGGCATCATCCATTGCTGCATTTACGTCGGGCGGTGCGGTATTTTTTAATCCGGCTCCGCCTTTATTTACAGGTTTACCAGTGCTGCTACTGCTCGCATCAGCCTGCGAATCAGCAGTATTACCGTTTTGCGTTGTGTTGCCGGTTTTGTTGTCAATAGTTTTGTTTACCGCCTCACTCGCCTTTTCTTTCAGCTTTTTTAAAAATTGACCGTTACTTAGTTGTGGAATGGAGAATAAAAACGCCATGCCCACGAAAAAAATAATTCTTTTCATTGGTTGTTTTAATTTAAAAAGTTAATAAGGAAAGTGTACGGCGAAAGTTTTTAGGTAGGATTGGATTTCAAACGTGAATTTAAGGTAATTATTTTTTTTAAAAAAATCTAAGCTCGATTTTTCAACTTCTGCTTAAAATTATTTTTATCGCGAGCGAAAGCCTTATCGGCTACTTTTGCGAGAAAAATAAAATTGATGAGTGATTTAAAAGAAAAAGACGAAAAATACATCTGGCATCCTTATACACACATAAAAAGCAGCGCTTCTGCAATACCAATAGTGAAAGGAGAAAAAGCAATTTTATTCGATGAACACGGAAATAAATACATTGATGGCATCAGTAGCTGGTGGGTAAATATTCACGGGCATGGGAATAAATACATTGCTAAAAAAATTTATGAGCAGGCGAAAAAACTGGAACAGGTAATATTTACGGCTTTCACACATCGCCCTGCTGTTGAACTTGCCGAAAAATTATTGTCTGTTTTGCCCGGCGATTTTACAAAAATATTCTACACTGATGACGGCTCTACCGCTATAGAAGTTGCCATTAAAATGTCTATTCAATATTGGAGAAACAAAGGAGGCAATCAAAGAAGCAAAATTGTTGCCTTTCGGAATTCCTATCACGGCGATACTTTTGGCGCGATGAGTGTAAGTGAGCGTGATGTATATACACTTGCTTTCCGCGATAAACTCTTCGATGTAATTTTTATTGAAACTCCTGACGGGATAAATTCCGAAACGATTCAAACAACGATTGAAAATAACAAAGATGAAATTCTTTGTTTTATATATGAACCATTGTTGCAGGGAGCCGGCGGTATGAAAATGTACGGCGCCGAGAATCTTGATCCGCTTTTGCAATATCTAAAGAAGCAAGATATTATTTGCATAGCTGATGAAGTGCTTACAGGATTTTATCGCACAGGAAAATTCTTTGCCGGCGATTACATGGATACAAAAGCGGATATTATTTGTCTTAGTAAAGCGCTTACTGGGGGTACCATGGCTTTGGGCGTTACAGCATGCACACAAAAAATTTATGATGAATTTGTAAGTGATGATAAGACAAAGACTTTATTCCATGGTCATTCTTTCACAGCAAACCCGCTGGCTTGTACCGCGGGCGTTGCAAGTTTTGACCTGATCCAAGAAAAAGGATTTCTTAAAGGCGTTGAAAATATTATTACTCACCATCAAAAATTTGCCAAAAAGCTGTATTCATTTGAGAAAAAAAATTACATCAAAAATATAAGGCAAACCGGTACCATTGTTGCTTTTGAAATTTGCACAAACGAGAATGATGATTATCTGAATGATGTAAGCGATCAATTCACGTCATTTTGCCTGAAGCACGGTGTATATCTTCGTTCTATGGGAAATACGATTTCTGTAATGCCACCATATTGCACTACTTCGAAATAATTAAAAAAAATTTATTCGGTAATTATCCATTTCATAGA
>JAHEZB010000550.1 GCA_023251285.1 Chitinophagaceae bacterium
GTAACGCCACTCTGCTTTTTATATCAACCACAAAACGGCAGCGTTGCTTTCCGGATTCATTCCGCAAACATTCCAAACCTGGTTTCGATGATCGGGGATAAATTTAAAAGTCTTGCACCCGAACAGCCATTTTCCTATTCTTTCATGGACGATGACTTTAATAAAATCTACAGCAACGAACAAAGAATGGGCGGCATTTCAATTACATTTTCTGTCCTGGCTATTTTAATTGCCTGCCTTGGCTTGCTTGGGCTGATCACTTTTGCCGCTGAACAACGGGCCAAAGAAATCGGTGTTAGAAAAGTACTGGGCGCTAATGCCGGTGATATCGTTTCGATGCTTTCAAAAGATTTTTTAAAGCTTGTTCTTGTTGCTTCATTAATCGCCATTCCAATTGCATGGCTTGCTATGAATAAATGGTTACAGGGATTCGCGTACCGGATTAACATCAGTTGGTGGATATTAGTGATTGCTGCGCTGCTGGCGGTTTTTATCGCCTTGGCAACCATTTTCTACCAGGCAATAAAAGCGGCAGTTGCCAATCCGGTGGATAGTTTGAGAAGTGAATAATTTGAAAATGTGAAAATGTGACAATGTGACAATGTGAAAATGAAAGTGACGTGATATATGGACAGATGAGATGAAATATATGGACAGATGAAAAGAATTGGAAATGGGAAATCGGGTTATTTCTCTGTTTACTGAAAAATAAAATGTAATGAGTTTATACAAATAAGACATTCATTAAATCAAACATCATAAATCATCTTGTATGTTTAGAAATTATTTCAAAATCGCGTGGAGGAATTTAAACCGCAATAAATTTATTTCTTTCGTAAATCTTTTTGGATTAACGGTAGGGATCTGTTGTTGTCTGCTCATTGGCATTTATATTCTCAATGAATTAAGCTATGACCGTTACAACAAAAATGCAAATAATATTTACAGGATTGAACGAACATTTTTGAATGCAGAAACGGGCGCGCTCTCTTTGCAACTCGGAGCGGTGGCGCCACCTTTTGCCCCGCTGCTTCAGAATGATTTTAAAGACATCAAAAACGTGACGCGCATACTCGATGCGGGTACGAGCCCAATTAAATATGGAGAAAATATTTTTAACCAGAAGAATGTTTATTTCGCTGATGAAAATCTTTTTAAAATTTTTGATTTTAATGTATTGAAAGGCAATCCGGCTACGGCCCTGAGCGATCCCAATACGGTAATGTTGAATGAAGAAACTGCCGAAAAGCTTTTTGGGAACAGCGACCCGATGAATAAAGTCGTTCGCCTTAATAACCAGCTTGATTTTAAAGTAACCGGCATTTACAAAGCCTTACCTGAAAATTCGCATTGGCATCCGGATGTGCTCGTCTCTTTCAACACGCTAAAAGATTCTGCTGTATATGGTGAAAAGAATTTGATGACCAATTGGGGTAATAATTCCTTTTACACTTATTTACTTTTACCACCTCATTATAATTTCAGCAAATTAGAAGCGCAATTTCCCTCTTTTCAAAACAGGCATATTCCTGCCGAAGGAAAATTTAAAGCATCTGATTATTCTATTTTGTCGCTTCGCAAACTCACAGACATTCATCTTCATTCTCACACAGATGAGGAAATAGAAATTAATGGCGACATCAATCGTGTGTATATTTTTTCAGCGATCGCTTTGTTTATCTTACTGATCGCGTGCATCAATTATATGAATTTATCTTCAGCGCGTTCTGTATTGCGCGCAAAGGAAATCGGCATTCGCAAGACAGCGGGAGCAAGCAAAAAAGAATTGATTGCGCAGTTTTTATCTGAGTCAGTTTTTATTACCTGCATCGCATTCATACTGGCGATCTTAATCACAAGATTTGCTTTGCCCTGGCTCAATGAATTATCCGGTCAACGGCTATCTATTGAGAGTTTGTTGCAATGGAAAATTTTGATTGGCATCATACTGTTGCCGTTTATAGTTGGAACTTTATCCGGAATATATCCTGCACTATATCTTTCTTCTTTTCAGCCGGCAAAGGTTTTAAAAGGTGTTATTAAAAAAGGCGGCGGAAACATTTCTTTAAGAAAAGCATTGGTAGTTTTCCAGTTTGCCATTTCTATTATCCTCATTGTTGCAACCGTCATCGTGTTTCAGCAGTTGAACTATATTCAGAATAAATCCCTTGGCTTCGATAAAGAACATATTGTTACGATAAGGAATAATGCGGGTCTTAACAACTCTTTTCAATCCTTTAAAGACGAACTATTATCTAATTCAAACATCAAAGACGTTGCGCTCTCATCACGCATTCCATCAGGAAGATTGCTTGATTCGCAAGGCTCACAACTGGATGCCGGAAATTCCATGTCGCCATCGAAAGCAGATATTAAATATGTTGTTGCCGACGAAAACTTTATCCCAACTTTTGGAATTAAGATCGTGGCCGGAAGAAACTTTTCAAAAGATTTTGGAACGGATACTTCTTCATTTTTGATCAATGAAACTGCTGTGAAAGCGTTGGGATTAAAATCGGATCAGGATGCCATTGGTAAACAATTCCGATACGGTGGTCAAAAGGGAATGATAGCAGGAGTGTTCAATGACTTTAATTTTGAATCCTTGCATCAGCGCATCATTCCACTGGTTTTATATGAATCACGGGATGGCGCTTCATCCTATAATAACATATCTGTGAAGACATCCGGAAATGTGCCGGCAGCAATTGCACAAATCGAAAGAACGTGGAAAAAGTTTTTGCCGGAGATTCCTTTTGAATACCAGTTCTTAGACGACAGGTATGCGAAGCTTTACGAGGCAGAAGACCGTCAAAGCAGCATCTTTACTATTTTTTCATGCATCGCTATTTTCATCGCCTGTCTTGGATTATTTGGATTATCTGCATTTACGATTACGC
>JAHEZB010000032.1 GCA_023251285.1 Chitinophagaceae bacterium
TTCTTCAACGGCTTTGGAACCTGTTTTTTTCCTTGAATCGGCTTCATGATTTTCTTTTATTTTATTTGCTGAAGCTTTAGAAGTATCTTTTTTATTTGGATTATAATTCATAGGCCCAATTGGTTTGCGGGCTTCCGCTTCTACCTGTTTTTTTGGTTCTTTACTAAAGTCAGATTCTACCGGTACATCTGTTGGTGGCGCATAATCGGAAGCGTCGCCATTCCCCTGTACATCTGCAGAATCGCTTCCTTGTCCTTCACGCGCTATTGCGGCAAAATTCTGATCTGCATAAATTGGATTGTTATTCAGTTCAGCAGGCTTTTGAAATTCTGCTTTTGGATCTATTCCCAAAGATTTATCTGCATAAACTTTTTGCATAAAAAATGCCCATTCAGGAAGCGCCATTTCGCTTCCTCCTGCTGTTCCATATTTTGGAAGATGCAAAAACGGGTCATCGCAACCAACCCATGCACCGGCCAGTATTTGAGGCGTGTAGCCAATGAACCATCCGTCAGTATTGTCGTTTGTAGTTCCGGTTTTGCCACCCATATCACTGGTTATTCCAAACTTCCAACGCATCGAACCGCCTGTGCCATAATCTACAACTCCCTGCATCATTCTGTACATAGTATACGCATCTACTTCACTGATTACCTGTTTTACTTCGGGCTCAAATGTTTGCAAAATATTTCCATTGCGGTCTTCAATTTTTGTAAGATAAATCGGCTCTGTATTAAATCCTCTATCGGGGAACATGGTATATGCACGCAACATTTCTATCAATTGTATGTCTGCTGATCCTAGTGCAATGGAAGGTACAATTGGAATATTGCTTTTGATGCCGCACAAATGCGCGAATTCGGCTGTTTTTTTAGGCCCAATGCGACTCATAAGGTCATAAGCTGCTACGTTTATTGATTTTGCAAGACAATAAGCCATTGTTCCACCTCCACCGGTAATCGTTTTATTGGCAAGTGTGATCGGTTTTCCCCCAATATAACTTTCAGGAGTAAGCCCGGCGTCCGTAATTGCGAGTGTATAAAGAATTGGCTTGAATGTAGAACCAACCTGCCTGTTAGCCGTTACATGATCAAATTTGTACCATTTAAAATCAATGCCGCCAACCCACGCTTTTACTTCTCCGCTAACCGGATCCATTGCACAAAAGGCTGTTTGCATCATTTCCTTATTGTATTTTATAGAATCAAGAGGAGTCATGACAGTATCTGTTTCACGGTTTTTATTCCATGCAAATACCTTCATGCTGACCGGTATAGCAAAGGATTTTTTAATTTCTGCGTCAGTAGCTCCGGCTTCTTTCATGTTTTTCCAACGTTCACTTTCCTTCATTGCCCGGTTCAAAATATCTTCCTGGCCTTTCCATACATTTTTTGGAATCTGGCGTTGAAATATTTTTTGCATCGATGTCATGTGTTTTACAACTGCCTGCTCTGCATATAATTGCATTTTTGGATCAATGGTGGTGTAAATTTTCAAACCATCACGATACAAATCATAATTATTGCCAGTCTTCGGATCTTTATGTGTGTTGCACCAATCCTGTAATTTTTTTGTCAATACAGACCGGAAATACGGCGCTATTCCCTGGCTTTCGTCTACCTTTTTATATTTTACACCTAGCGGTTTTTTCTTTAAAACATCAGCTTCAGATTCTGAAAGTACATCATTAGTAACCATTCTGTCAAGTACCAGGTTTCTTCTCGCCATTGCTGCTTCCGGGTGTCTTCTGGGATCATATTGTCCCGGCCCACTCAGCATTCCTACTAATAAGGCCGACTCATCGGGAGTAAGCTTGGAAGGTTCTTTTTGAAAATAAATTAATGAAGCATTTCTAATTCCATAAACATTTAGCCAGGATACACGATTGAGATATAAAGCGATGATTTCCTGCTTTGTGAAATTTCGTTCGAGTTTCAGCGCCACAATCCATTCTTTTATTTTATCAATTCCTCTTTTCAAAACTGATCCACGTCCCTGGTTTAGAATATTTTTAGCCAGTTGTTGAGTAATGGTACTGGCGCCTCCCTGTCTTCCAAAACCTTTGATTGCGCGTCCTAAGGCGATCGGATCAATTCCGGAATGTTCATAAAAACGAATATCTTCTGTGGAGATCAAGGCGTTGATCACGCTTTTTGAAATGTCTTTGTAATCTACCGGAACCCTATTTTCGGTATAGATTTTTCCCATCAGTGTTGTACCATCATTCGCATATATTTCAGTGGCGAGATTAGCCTGTGGATTTTCCAATTGCTGAAGTGACGGCAATTTTCCAAAAAGTCCGAAGTTAGCTGCCGCCAATACTAGTGCAAAAAGCCCAAATCCAACCACTACAATTGCCCATAATATCTTTACAGCTGGTTTTGTTTCATTTTTTTTAATTACTTTTTTTTTCTGGCGATTCTGCATGTTTGTTTTCTTTAAAAACCGGAAATTTACTTAAATGATTGTAATGAAATATTAAAACTTTCCAGGGTATTTTTTGTTCAGGAGGTCAATATAGCTCTGTAAATTTTTATTTTCTTTTAAAAGTTCAAGATTGCTTTGCGAAATAATATAAAAAGCATATTTCTGTGCCGGCAGCCATGAAATCTGAACCGGAGCATCCTGTTTCAATTTGTCCCGGTATTTTATTGCAGCATCTGCATTATCAAATTGAGAAAATACCAGTAAAGTCCGGGCACTGTCTAATGTATCTTTTACGATTGTTATTTTATTGGTATTATAGCTCTGACTGTTATACCGGTTGAAAGCATTTCTTGCTTCGCTGCTATATACCGGATCCACCTTTGTCAGTACCATCAGTACATTCTGCGGCTCGTTTGCGTCAAAAGTGAAAACGGCGTTTTTGATGGGCGGTGGTAGTTTTTTATCAGGGCTTAATTCTGCTTTTCCTGGTTTAACAATTTCTTTCTGAACAAGTGGTTTTTGATTCTGAACGACCGGTGCCTTTACATTATTTACGATTTTAGAATTATCAAAAACAACGATCTGGGAATCTGCAGGGAGACGCTCTACTTTCAGATTTGTGAGATAACGTTCAATGCTGTCTCTTCTGCCCAACACGTCCAACATCGTGGCAGCCTTATCCTTCATCGGCGTATTAGGATAGTTATCAATAATTTGATGTAAAACTTTGGTTGCTGCACTGTCTTGCCGCTTCTGAATGTAGTAAACTGATTGAATATAGAGCAATTGGGGATTCCAGTAGCTTTTGCCATACAAGCTATCGGCCGCATTTTTTTCTTTAATGGCTTCAGCAAAGTTTCCTTCTATGAATAGGTTATATATCTTATCATAACGGTTAGACGCTGCAGTATCTTTTTTGGATGGATTAAAAAGTTCAGGATGCAAAACGTATTGCGCAAACTTGCTTTCGCTGAAATTTTTCACCAACAAATTTTTATAATAATCTGCTTGTTGTTTGTCTCCTAATTTATTGTAGCAATAAAACAGATTCATGTACAATTCACCATTGTATAAACTATCCGGGAAACGTTTTAAAGACTCCTGGTATGACTGAATTGCTGCCGGATAATCTTCCAGGAGAGTTTGATAATTTTTTCCTACCTGAAAAAGTGAACGCGCTATTTTAGCATTGGACGTGTCCATTGCCGGTTTTGTGAGAGGCACATTTACAAGCAATCCTTCTACTGAAATGTCCTGCTGGTATGGAGTTGCTGCAGTTTGTACACTTTCAGAATCAGATTGGGGAGCCATTGGATCGTTATAATTGCCGCGTGCCTGGTCAGGATTGCCTTGCGATGCAATTCGATTAGAACCAGAATTTAAACGCCAATTATCCATATTTTGCCTTTTACCCCAAACTCTTTTAAAATCATTGTACCCTTGCGACTTCAATGAATTGTTGTCGAAATACCATCCGCCTTTACTGTTATTATCTGAAAAAATATTTGACGACTGATTGGCTGTATTAAAAAAAGCTGAACCACCATTGTTCGCCTCGTCATTTGCTCCACGCTCTTTCTTTAATTTTTTGGATAAATCTTTTAAAAACGCTTCTCTGTCTGCAGGAGATAATGCAGCAATTGCCTGGAGGCTATCTTCTCTTTGAATGACATCGAGGTGGGTAACAATTTGTGCAAGTGCTTTTTTCCTGGCCTGAATTTCTGCAATATTGGTTAAAGTGGAATCACCATCAACCTGAATGCTGTCGTAAGCATTAAAGGACTGCTTATAATTTTTTCGCAAATAATTTATTTCAGCCATTTTTAAAAAGGCTTTATTTTTTAGGGGCAAATTATTCTCATTATAAAATGCACTTCCCTTATAAAAATTTAAAGCGGAAGTAGTATCAGGTTTTTCCAAAGCAAGCTCCGCGGCAGAATAATAAATAATATCCCGATAGGGTTCAAATTTATCTTTATGCGCCATATGCAACAACCTCGAAATACTCTTATCAATTTCGGCAGGATCCTTACTCTTCAACATTTTAGCTTTGTTGAGATTTGCATAAATATCCATCATCGGATCGGTCGTGTTGCGAATTGCTTTGTCGTAATATTCAGATGCCGTATCCTGTTTATGATTCATTTCATAAAGTTGCGCCAGCAAGTATTCTCTTCTTGCTTTATCTGCGATATCTATCGCGTTTGGCATCCCATTTTGTATATAAACAATTGCACTGTCATACATTTTTTGTTTAAAAAACCAATATCCAACAACTTCCTGAAAGTAAGGGTCTAAACGATTTGGAAACGCCGGGTCGTTTTTTAAAGTATTGATCAGTCCGGCTGCTTCTGCATAATCGCCCATATCAATCAAAGTGCGGATCTGCCATACCAATGCATCATTTCTGCTTGGTGGCCTGGTAAATGCTTTATCAATTAAATTTCTGTCTTCTTTGCTCGAAATGCTGATTGCATTATTAGAACCGTTTTCATTTGTACCTACAACCAACTGGTCTTCATCTTTCTTTTTCCTTGGAAAAAGATTGTAATTGATAAATTGAAAAGTCATGGAAGCGGAATCGAAATCTTTACGCAGGTAATATGCTTTTCCAATCAATAAATAAAAATTATCTACCCAATTACTGCGCAGATCATGAAGTAAAATTCCCGCAGTTGCCTTAAGGATTACAGAATCAAGTTCCTTCTTTTGTGCAGCAGTATTATTCAATGAATAACTATAATAAGGCAACAATTTTGAATAATCATCTTTGGTTGCGATCCGCGCCAACTCAATGACTGATTTTATTTTATTATTGGCGTTATAAAAATAATTGTAATGGCTCGTTGTGTTTTGAACAAATCTTCTTGGAATCGTAAATTTTTTTTCTCCTGTTTTTTCAGACCTCAGCTTTTTGTCTTTGAATTTTTGCGGCTTATCTTTTTGAAGATCAAAAGAAATCTTGCCTATTTGTGCATTCGCTGCAGGCAATAAAAAAAACAATAATAACAAAGCAGATATCAACCTTATGAGCCGGTTATTCATGAATATTTTTAATTTTTATAAAACAAGAATCTGCAATAAAAGTGCTTTTACTGATGACGCTTTTTTGCAAATTTATTTTAAAAATACGGTTATTTTAAGGTAATATGCCGGTAAATGCGAAGCCTATATTATTTTTAACAACCTAAAATACAATTATGCAGCCGAAGGCGCAAAACAGTTTTTTAAAAAGGATCCATAATAAATACCGTTTGGTTATTTTAAACGAAAATACGTATGAAGAGATTGTTGCTTTCAAATTAAACCGATTCAGCGTATATGTGGCGCTTAGCATCATGTTCGTTGTTTTGGTAGGGCTTACAATTGCATTGATTGCTTTCACGCCATTAAAATATTATATTCCAGGTTATGGAAAAGCCGGTTCTAATACTGAATACGAATCTTTAAAACTAAAAGCCGATTCTATTGAAAAAACATTAATCCTAAAACAGCAATATTTTGATAATATTGAAAAAATTTTGAAAGGTAATGAGACGCCTTCAGATACGGCTGTTCTAAAACAGAAGAAACAAGTAGAAAGAAGCAATAGAAAGTAATTGCGCTGCAAGTTAAAGCAGGAAAGGGTGAACTAAGTTAGTGAAACGCAATGAACATTGAGGTGAATCAAATGAAAAATAAAAAAAATTGAAAACAAGAAAAGAAACGAATCGTGAATTAATGCACTATGCAGGAATGGGAGCGCAGTTCCTGGTAAGCATTGGAGTTGGGATATTTATTGGGATAAAATTAGATAAATGGTTAAAAATTTCTTTTCCTTTGCTCGTTTGGCTAGTGCCGCTATTGATCATTGCCGGCCTTATTTTTAAAATTATTAAAGACACTTCAAAAAAATGAAATCCCTTCTGTTTAAAAAATTTTCACCGGTAATGCTGCTTTTTATTTTGATAAATATTCTTGTTTTTATTTTTAAGAACTCACTTATCGCTGCAGGTTTTAATATTGGTTTTTTACTCACTTCCAATGTCATCCTTTTTTTGTTAAGTTTCTTCGGATTTTTTATTCAAAAAAAAGGAGTTTCCTCTACCAACATCAACGCTTTTATCAGGGGTGTTTATTCTTCAACGTTGCTGAAATTATTTGTCATCGTCATTGCCATTGTTATTTATATTGTGGTAATGCATGGGGACGTAAACAAACCATCTTTATTTACCGCGATGGCCATCTATATTATTTATACTTCCGTTGAAGTAATTCAATTAATGAAACTTGCCCGAAAAAAACCAGATGCTTAAAAAAGAATCACCGCTCGATCAACTAAATGATTTTTTGCCTGAAGGTTCGTTTGAAGATGTTGCTTTTTACCTCAATGAATATAAGGTGCATCTGACGGTAACGCGCGAGCGGCTCACGAAACTGGGAGATTATCGTAATAAACATTTGAATAAAAATCACCGGATCAGTGTAAATGGGAATTTGAATAAATTTTCGTTTCTCATTACTTTATTGCATGAACTTGGTCATTTGGTTGCCTATGAAAAATATGGAAACAAAATTCAGGCACACGGTACAGAATGGAAAAATGAATTTTCAAGAATTCTTGCGCGTTTTATTTCAAAAAAAATATTCCCTGGTGATATTGAAAGGGAGTTATTGAAAACATTGAGCAATCCGGCAGCCAGCTCTTGTGCAGAAGCACCATTAACAAGAGCTTTGAAGAAATATGATCCACACAAACCGGGAATTTTTTTGCTGGAAGAATTGCCTGAAGAAAGTTTATTCAGATTTAGAGATGAAATTTATAAGAAGGAAAAAAAAAGGAGAACGAGGTTTTTTTGCAAACAAATGTCCACCAACAAAATGTTTTTATTCAGCGCGATAGCGGAAGTGCAATTGGTGAGGACAGAATAAATTAATTAATAGATTTCGTCGTGGGTGCCAATGTCAATAAGCAAAATCATTTCGTCTTTCTTTCTTATATTCTTTTCAATAGAGAAGATTATTCTGCAATCGTAACCGCAGGAGCAGGCATATAATCCGGATAGGTTACCACTTAATTTGTGAGTTTTTAAATCTGCTGAAAAAGCATCTTCTTCTAATTTGATCAATGCAGATTCGACGTTAGGTCTTAAGGTTGGTTTTTTTGAAATAAATTTTTTATATGCCTTTAGAAATGATTTTGATGGAGCAAGCTTTCTATTACTCATTTGAATTTAAAGGTCATTTAAAATAGAAATAACATCAGCAGCAGTTGTGCCTCTAATCTTTTTAGATTTAAAGTCAGCTTTAGCTTGCTGCGCATTTTCAAAGATTTCTTGCCTCCTTTCTTCTATTCGCCGCTTTTCCAATATTTCAAACAGCATTTCTCTTGACAAAGAATCAAGTTGCATAATGGAATCGAGAGTGTCGTTTAAAGTAACCATAAAGTTTATGTAATGCCAAATTTACTTTAATTTATTGAAAAGTGGATTCGAAGCTGCGGGTTTTGAGAAAAAATATGAAATAATTGAATGATCATGAAAACTGACTAAACAAATAAATAAAATTGATTTTTAAACTTTCATTCTTTCCATTTCAAAACTACATTTGCGCAATAGAACAAACTTATGACCGAACAACGTTTTAATCGCCTTACTTCTGTTATGGATCACCGCCAGCCTGACCTTACCGTTATTTTGGAAAATGTCTTTGATCCGCACAATATTTCTGCAGTGATGCGAACATGCGATGCTGTTGGCATCCAAGACGTTTATATTTTAAACAACCGAATTCCTCCTCATAAAAGATGGAGCAACAAAAGTTCTTCGACCGCCTCACAATGGTTAACAATACATCAGTTTACCGATATTGAAGAATGCTTTAAAGAAATCAGAAATAAGTATAAGAAAGTTTATGCTTCTCATCTTGGTGACAATTCTGCAGATGTTTATAAAATGAATTTCACTGAATCAGTTGCGCTCATTTTTGGAAACGAAACTTTTGGTGTGAGCGATGAGATTAGAAAATATGCAGATGGAGATTTTATTATTCCGCAAGTAGGTATCATTAAATCGCTGAATATTTCTGTAGCCTGCGCGGTTACTTTATACGAAGCATTCAGGCAAAAAAATGAAAAGGGACATTATGATAAAAGCCGTTTGCCTGAAGCAGACTCGATGAAATTAAAAGAGCAATGGGGTTTGCTACAATGACGCTTTTTACCTCCACGGTTTATTTTAAAAATACGAATCACTTTTATTTATTTCTTTACTGATTGACTTTAATTTTTTTTGTTTTACAGTAAGACAAGAAATAATTGGAATTTCTATTTTCTTTTCTGCAAAATGTTTGGTTAATGATTTAAGATCGTTATTTTTAAAACTTTATAAATTTTAAAAAACGATTACCTCAACTAAAAACATGAACGCCTCTTCACAACTGAACCGCACACTTGGATTGCGCCTCGCGATAGTAATGGTAATCGGAAACATTATCGGATCCGGCGTTTATAAAAAAGTAGCGCCGATGGCTGCTGAATTGCACTCGTCGGGGTGGATTATCCTTTGTTGGATTCTAGGAGGAATCATTACGATGTTTGGGGCATTGAGTAATGCTGAAATTGCCAGTATGCTTGCAGATACGGGCGGTGAATATGTTTATTATAAAAAGATTTACAACCGCTTTTTTTCATTTCTTTATGGATGGTCAAATTTTGCAGCGATAAAATCCGCCGCTATTGCATCTATTGCTTATGTTTTTGCACAATCACTAAATAGTATCGTTCATATTCCCGCTGTGTTTTCTTCTTTAAAAGATTTTCAAATCGCAGGAATATTTTATCCTTTTGAAGGATTTAATGTAAAGCTTGTAGCCATTTTATTAATCCTTATTTTAACGTGGGTAAACAGCCGCGGATTAAGACTTGGCGCCGGTTTGAGTACATTTTTATTATTACTTGTTTTAGCGGGTATTCTTACAATCGTCGTTTTTGGAAGTACAAGTGCGCAAGCGGATATTTCTTCATCATTTTCCATGGGAACAACCAATTCTCAAACTGTAACCATAAGTGCCATTTTTACCGCCATGCTTGCGGCATTTTGGGCTTACGAAGGCTGGAATTCTGTTGGCTTTTTAGGCGGCGAAATTAAAAACCCGAATCGAAATGTTCCATTGAGCATTGCCGTTGGTTTGTTGATTGTAATTGTATTGTATGTGTTGACAAATATTGCTTACCTCGCTTTGCTACCAGTTGCCTCTTTAGAACAAATAAATGCAGCAGGGAATTCAATTGCTGCGGTAGAGGCGGTAAAAGTTTTTTGGAATGAAGGCGGCGTTATTTTTATTTCTGTTTTGATTTTATTATCCACTTTAGGATGCACGCACGCCACCATTCTGAGCAATGCGCGCACTTCTTTTGCCATGGCAAAAGAAGGATTGTTTTTCCCAAAAATGGCGAAAGTAAATTCTTCAAAAGTTCCGGGAAATGCATTGTGGTACCAGGGTGTTTGGGCAAGCATTCTGGTTCTATCCGGCACTTTCGATCAGCTGACCGATATGCTTATTTTTGCTGCATTTATTTTTTACGGCGCTACGGCGTTAGGTGTTTTTATTCTAAGAAAAAAAATGCCTGATGCACCTCGTCCTTACAAGGTTTGGGGTTATCCAATCGTGCCTGCAATATTCATTATTTTTTGTGTGTTCTTAATCGGCAATACGATCATAGCACGTCCCCGCGAAGCCGGTATTGGTCTTGTTTTGATACTGCTTGGAATACCCTTTTATTATTGGTTTAAAAGAAAAAAACTTCCTGAAAATTAAATTCACCTTTTTATTTTTTTATTAAAATATAATTGTATAATTGTGTTTAATTCCATGCTCTAACGTGCTTTTCATAAATACGTTCCCTGCGAAAGCTTTATAAAATCCCATTCTTTGGTGTTTTTCTATTTATCAAAAATTAAACTTTTTTGTATGGGGAATTTATTTAAAAGTGATGGCATTTTTCAAAAGCATTTTCTTAAAAATCCTTCCAAAAATTTTCTGGCTCACATAATATTTGCTGTAGGCTCTTGCCTGACGGCGAATAGTACTGAAGC
>JAHEZB010000551.1 GCA_023251285.1 Chitinophagaceae bacterium
ATTTTGTTATATTTTAAAGGTTGCCAGCTTATCAAAACCTGGCAACCTTTAATGATTTTATTATGCGGGCTCCTGGTTTTCAGGCCTTAAACTTCTAACTGTTTTTCCTGCACGCCACATTTCACTTTCACGTAATTCTTTTAATTCTTCATTTAATTTTTCGCGATAATCGGCTTGTGAATTTGAATTGATAGAAAGAGCTGCTTCTTTTCCAGCTGCTACGTTTTTGTACAAATCTTCAAACACCGGCAATGTTGCGTCACGAAATTTTTTCCACCAATCCAATGCCCCACGTTGGGCTGTGGTAGAGCAATTCGCATACATCCAATCCATTCCATTTTCGGCAACTAATGGCATTAAGGATTGTGTCAATTCTTCAACTGTTTCATTAAATGCCTCGGAAGGAGAGTGTCCGTTTTTGCGAAGCACTTCAAATTGCGCAGCAAAAATTCCCTGTATGGCGCCCATCAAAGTTCCACGCTCTCCGGTTAAATCACTGAAAACTTCTTTCTTAAAAGTTGTTTCAAATAAATATCCTGAACCAATTGCAATTCCGAGAGAAATAACCCTGTCAAACGCTTTGCCTGTTGCATCCTGGTAGATTGCGTAACTGCTGTTTAATCCACGTCCCTGCAAAAACATTCTGCGTAATGAAGTACCTGATCCTTTTGGTGCAACTAAAAAAACGTCCACATCTTTTGGTGGAATAATTCCGGTCTGATCATTATAAGTAATTCCAAAACCGTGAGAAAAATATAAAGCTTTTCCTGGCGTTAAATGTTTTTTTACGGTCGGCCACATGGCGATTTGCGCGGCATCGCTCAGCAAGTAACAAATAATGGTTCCTTTTTCTAACGCTTCTTCTATTTCAAATAAAGTTTTTCCTTCTACAAATCCATCCTGCAGAGCTTTATCCCAGCTCTTTGAATTTTTTCTTTGTCCAACGATTACATCGATCCCGTTGTCTCTTTGATTCAAAGCTTGTCCGGGTCCCTGAACGCCATAACCAATTACGGCTACTACTTCGTCTTTCAATATTTCCTGAGCTTTTGATAAAGGAAATTCTTCCCTCGTAACTACGTTTTCTTCTGTTCCTGCAAAATTTAATGTCGCCATGTTTTTGTTTTAAGATTTAAGTTTTAATGTTTGTTTTTATTTTTCAATTATCAAGGATTTTTAATCAGCAATTTTTTATTCCATGAACTTGTTTCCGAAAGAATTAATGACTTCCATCCGCTTTCTAACTTCTATAAATAATCATTTACATTGTAAATACTTCTTCCTGTTTATCCAGGTATTCATTTTCAATAACTTCTTCTCCTGGTTGCTGTTTCTCAAACTCTTTTACCTTAAAATGAAAACCTTCGCTTTCTTTGATAATTGCCACCCGCGCACTTCTTACAAATTCTATCAATCCATACGGCTCAAGCGCAGAGATGAGCCTGTCTGTTTCTTCGCGATGTCCGGTTGTTTCAAATACGGTATAATCTTTTCTGATTGCAACCACTCTTGCGCCAAACTGATGAAGCAGTCTTTCCACTTTTGCTTTTTCTGCGATAATGTCGGTAGGCACTTTATATAAAGCCATTTCCTGCCAGATAATTTCATCGTTGGTGTTATAATAAGCTTTTAAAACGTCCACCTGTTTTTCAATTTGACGCACGAGTTTTTTAATAACCTCTTCAGTTTCATCAATTACAATATTGAAACGATGAATTCCAGGCACTTCAGAAGGAGAGGTGTTCAATGTTTGTATATTGATTTTGCGTCTTGAAAAAATAATGGAAATGCGATTCAGAATTCCGATCTGGTCTTCTGAATAAACGGTGATCGTATATTCCTGTTTTCCACTTGCAGGAAAAGAAGAATTTGAAATATTTGTTGGTTTACTGTTCATGTTTTTAGTTTTTTTTGAAGTGTTTTCTGATCTTTAAGATTTTGTTGCTACGATTCGTAATCGCTTATAATCCGCGTGCCATTTATTACTATAGAACCTTGTTGGAAAAAGCGAAGATTGTATTTCAGTCAAAAGAGAATCAACAGTTGTTTTATCCATTCCTTCAAAAAAATCCTTCCCAAACATTTTTATCCAGTCTTTAATGCCATCCTCGCTTTTTAATTCTGTTTCCCGACTGAAATGAACGGCATATTCTACAGTGAATCCGTGCGCTTCCAACAAACTTGCATATTCTCCGATTGAAGGGAAGTACCATTGCCGGTTTGAAATTCTTTCGCCAAATCCATGTTTTTTTAATGTTTTTGCTATTGCACTGATGATTTCCCGCACATTACCTTTTCCGCCCATTTCCAAAACAAGCCGGCCTCCGTATTTTAGATTTTCAAACATTTTCTCAATGGCATTTTCTTTATCTAAAATCCAATGAAGTGTGGCATTTGAAAAAATTGCGTCATAAAATTCCGGCTTTTCATATTCAGTAAGACTTGCAACGGTGAAAGAAATTCCAGGAAATTTTTCTTTTGCATGATCAATCATTTCTTTTGACAAATCAATGCCTTCCAGAATCGCTCCGGACGCAGCAATTATCGCTGTAAGATCGCCGGTTCCGCAACCTGCATCAAGAATGATTTCTCCCTTTTGTGGATTCAATAATTGCACGACATCTTCACCATACTTTGAAACAAAGTTGTGTTTAGTGTCGTATAAAATTGAATCCCATTTCATTTCAACATTCTTTTATTTATTCTACTCAAAAATGATTAGTCATCACTTTAAGACAAACGGATTTCGGCAACGCTGCATCCTTGTGGTACCATTGGAAAAACGTTGTGTTCCTTGCCCACCATCACTTCCAGCAGGTAAGCGCCATCATGATCCAGCATTTCTTTCAACGCATTTTTTAGTTTATTTCTTTCAGAAACTTTTTGTCC
>JAHEZB010000552.1 GCA_023251285.1 Chitinophagaceae bacterium
CAAAACAAATTGGTTTCAAATTTTTTTTCATTTAAGTGCTTTCGGATTGTTGTATTGGTTGATTTTATATCACGATTTTTTGAAAAATTCTTTAATGTTATAAAATTTGTTTGAAATTGTAAATGCGTTTATCCTCGTTGTTATAAACCGTCCCGTAGTACAAATCAACCCTTAGATGTGGGAATTTTATCCCAAATAGCCTGCGGGCCTTTTTTAAGTCTTTACAGATAGTTTTATATTCGACTTCAGGTTCTGTAAAGCTTTTGGAACCGCCATAGCCAATAGTACAATCTTGATGTGCAAGGATAACGACGCGCTTTACGTGGTGTAGTCTGAAAGAAACGCCAAATGTATTCAAAACCAAGTCTCTTGTTTTTGAATCCATAAGATTGCGTATGGAACCTGGAATAGAAATATAGTCGTACTTTCCTTTTAAGCCCAATCTGTCATTTATGAATTCCTGGGTGGCTGTGGTAAATCGGAAATCTGTGCAGGTGATTACTAGCGCATCACACCAGTGCTTTTTTTCATCAAAAAATTTTGAATATTTAACAGTTTTTTTCTGTTGTTCGCCATCTGTTGATTCATCTGCTGATAATGAAGCCTTGGTTGTAACGGTAAAGACGGTAACAAACAACAATACTAGGATGGTAAGGGTTGCCTTTAATATTTTGGTTGTGTGTTTCATAATTTAACTTGAGATAGATAAAGTTTATGTAAATAAATTATTGAAACTAATCCATAAGTTAATACGCAAACGTTATTCCATGTGACGCCTGATATTGTAAGTGATTAATTTGCAGTACTATAGTATAAGAACTGCATTTTTGTGAATTGTTAAATTGAGAAAAAACGGTGCAAATGAACCGTTTTGTGTTTACAAAAACAACAGATGAAGACGGTTATTTTGGTTTTGTAGTGTCTGTGCCTTTCGGCTGGTTTAGCATTTCCTGGATTTGTTTAAATGTCTTAGAGTCAACACGAAGCTTCCCTTTCGTATCCGAGACGCCAAGTCGAGTAGCCATATCATCAATGTCGAGTAAATTTAAATCAAGGCTTGAGATACTTACGTCAGCCAGGTTAATGTTGCGCGCCGCTTCCATTGCAACAATAATATCACCTCCCAGACCTGCAAGCGCCTCTCTTCGGAGTCGTTCTCCTTCCGCTTGTGAATATTTAATCAAAAGAGTACCGTCTGCTTTGCGTTGTTGTTTGTAGAGATCGCCTTCTGCCTTCTTCTGTACCAGATATTTGTCGGCCTCTGCAAGGAGCTCCGTGATTCTTTTTGAAGTTTCAGCATCGAGAACGGTGAGTGCCCTTTCTTTATCGCCGGTAATTTTTTGAGCAATGGCTTCTGTGTCGGCATCTATAGTTTGAGTAATACCTCTTTGTTCGGCAGCGAGCGCCTTTGACTTGTTTAAAACGTTATCCAGTTCCGCTAATTTAATGTTTTTAATTTTTCTCTCAAGTTGGGGGTCAAACCTCATTTCCAGAATAAGCACATCAATAACATCGACATGACGAAGAACAAGTCTCGCGGTAAGTTCTATTTTACACTCAGCAGCCCTCTTTCGCTTTTCTTCGGGGTTATACAAGTCGCGTTCCACCATCCTGCCAAAAACACTTCTTGCGATATCACGCGTTTCGTTTTCAACGATAATTTTATACCGCTCACCCACACCAACATCCTGACGTAATTTCCATGCCTCGTCCTTTTTAATCTGATATTTTACTACCATATCTACAGAGACATCATAGTCATCCGCAGTTCTTAGAGCCGCCTCTTTTCGCTCATCATGTCCCATATGAGATGGTTCTTTTGCGAGTTCAATGGTTTGGACAGTGCTATCATATAGATCCCACTGGTCAATGCCGCTGATTGCCCTGTGCCAGCCCGGGCCGTAATCCTTATGTACAATACCCCTGGTTACGCCCCAAATACGCGTCCTCACACCTACTTGATCAACGCCTACCTTAATTACAAAGAATTTTATACCAATAATAAATACAGCAATAAAAAAGAAAATTCCAATAGGAATGATATATTTGGCTGTAAGTTTTCCTATGTGCATTTTCACCTCTTCTCAAATAGCATGTTAATGTATAGTGTGTATTTTCGGAATTATTATGGCGATTTATCAGGTCCCGGTTTTAATGGACTGACCAATGCTGCGTCAGGCGGTTCCGGGAACATGTAATCAATCTTTGGCGAATCTTCAATGTACTTGAACCTCTGGATGCTTTGAGGTGTTTCGATACCTTGTCTGACAATTGGTATGCTGCGGATAATGGCTTGTTTTAAACGTTTGGCATATTCGAGTCTGACCATATTTCGGCCGCCTTCCCCTTCCAATGCGTTTCGTAAAGCCTTAATACCTTCTGCGTCAGCCTTTACTGTTGCAAGAACTGCCTCTGCTTCTTTTGCAAGCCTTTCATATTCGGCATCGGCTTCGTATCTTTTCTGAATCAAGTAAGCCTCAGCATCTTGTTTTTTTGCCTCAGCGCTACCTCTTGCATCCATGATACGTTTATCACATTCCCCCCTAAACCTTGCCACTTCAACCTCTAACTTTTTCGTTTCTTCGACTACGACTTTTCTCTGGTTTTCTCTGGCCGCAGATGCCCTCGTTTTTTGCTCCTCGACTTCCTTGTCAGCTAGCCTGCGTTCCTGTATTTTCTCGGCATATTCACGGTAGTAGCGATAATCAGAAAGGTTGATAGACGTAACGTAAAAACCGTGAAGTTCTAACATTTTATTGATTTCTTCACGAGCCTTCTGTGCCTTCTGGTCACGCAGAGAAGCAACCGGGAATTCGCCCAACGTTAATTCTCCATAGCAGTAATAACAAATAGTACGTGCGTAATCATATAACCATTTTTGCTTAAA
>JAHEZB010000553.1 GCA_023251285.1 Chitinophagaceae bacterium
AAGATCATAATTCATCTTTCAAAATTTCTGCTATTATTCTTGAACTAACTCTAAAACCAATTTCATTTAATTTTTCAATTTGATCTTTAAATGAATTAATCAAACCGTGTTGTTTCAATTTATATAAAACTCCTAAAGGTGCCAGTTATTCTAAATCCGAATTTTAGCGCCTCTTTCCTTGCTTTTAACTCAGCTATAATCAACATAATTTCTGTAAAGTCAAAGGCCAGTGCAATTGCTGAAGCTTCCCCTTTATCTAAAATAAACGATAAAATATGATTTATTTTGGGATTAAAAGGCTCCTGTATTTTAACCCAGTCAGGTAAAGGGTGTCCAAATTCTGCCGCTATTGTTTTTGTAATAAAAATCTCATTGTATAAATCCCTTATCTGATCAAATAATTCCAGTTTTTCTATTGCTATTAGAAAACTGGTATCTGCAATGATAATCTTAGGCATTAGCTATATCAGAATTCAGGTCAGAAACTGACTCTCCAAATACAGAAACACCATAATGTCCGAGGATTTCAATAAAATCTCTTTTTGAAAGGCCTGCAACCTCTGCTGCCTGCCCCGCAGATAAAATTGTGTCTTCATAAAGCTTTGCAGCAAGATAGGTTTGGATATCAAAAACTTTTCTATTAATCTGGGCGGGTATTTTTATTGTTACAGTTTCCATTTTTAAAAATTAAGTTTATTAGTTATTATAATGTTTCCCAAAAATACCTGATTTTCGGTGATTGTAACTTATTCCATGGTCGGTGTCCTCACCGACCACTATGGATAGATTACTTTATCGTTCAGCCCGAACGTTCGGGCCGCGAAAGGCAAGCGTCCCGACCGGGTTGAAAAATCTAATTTTATTCCATGGTCGGTGTCCTCACCGACCACCATGGATAATTTTATTCCATGGTCGGTGTCCTCACCGACCACCATCGATAGATCACTTTATCGTTCAGGCCGCAAAAGGCAAGCGTCCAGGCGCGGTTGAAAAATCTAATTTTTGAAATGATATCGCTTCCTGTATTTATTCCATGGTTGGTGTCCTCACCGACCACCATGGATAGATTTATTCCATGGTCGGTGTCCTCACCGACTACCATGGATAGATCACTTTATCGTTCAAGCCGCAAAAGGCAAGCGTCCCGGCCCGGTTGAAAAATCTAATTTTTGAAATGATATCGCTTCCTGTATTTTTATCAAAAATTCGACTTCATGCACCAATTCGCTTCTGCTGTTTTATCCTGGATTTTATCTCCTTTCAACTGGCTGATTGTTTTGCTGCTTGTAGCATGGATCGTAAAGAAACGTTCTTTAAAAAAGACGGCTTTAATCCTTGCTGCAGTTGTGTTTATTATCTTTGGCAACCAATGGCTGTTCAACTGGTACGTTAAAAGATGGCAACCCGCACCAGTTGCAATAAAGCCGGCGCTGCAATACAGTTGCGGGATTGTTCCAGGAGGTTTTGCCAGTCCCGATGAACATGCCAATGGGTATTTTAATTCCTCTGCCGACAGGTTTATACAGGCGGTGAAGCTGTATAGGGTTGGTGAAGTCAAACATCTTCTGATCAGTGGTGGTAATGGCAAAATGGATGAAAAAAGCTTTCGTGAAGCACATTGGGTAAAAGGGGAATTGCTGGCTTTTGGCATTCCCGATTCAGTCATTTTTATCGAAGACAAATCGAATAATACGAAAGACAATGCGATGAATGCAAAGACCATCCTGGATTCTTTGCATTTACTGCCTCCCTATTTGTTGATCACTTCAGCATTTCATATGCCGCGGGCCGCGTTAACCTTCAGAAAAGCCGGCGTTCCCGTTGATCCTTTTCCATGCAACTATTCAGCCGGGATGGGCACTTCTACTCTTTCAGACCTGGTACCAACTCCTTCTGTAATGTTGGGATGGGATAGTTATCTGAAAGAGGCGGTTGGCTATTGGTGGTACCGGGTAAAATAGGTTCATCACTGCCTCTTACAACTTTCCCATCATTTTCGAAAGCATTATTTAAAACCGCTCTCCACTGCGCTCTATAAACGGGATAACTAAAATATTCATTCAATAATTTGGCATCGGGTAGAAACTGCTTTGTATTGAGAAGCATCTTTTGAATTGCTTTTGACACTTCTTTTACGTTATCAGGGTTTATCAGTACACCCAATTTTCCATTTAATAGGGCATCAACCGACCCATCTTTATTGCCTGCAATCACTGGCCTGTTATAGTACATGGCTTCAATAAAGGCAATCCCAAATCCCTCCTGGTCACTGGGCATAATGAAGATGTCTGCAAGTTGAAAATGATCGGCCAATTCAGAATCAGGGATAAAACCAGTTAACAAAACCTTATCCTGAACATCAAAATAATCAATGAACTGCTCCACACGATTCTTTTCTTTTTCATCGTATTTGCCCACAATCATATATTTTAGTCGCGGGTGATTCTTCTTCAATTCATGAAGGCTTTCGATTACTTTATCATAACCTTTATAACCTTCGTCACATGACATTCGGCACAGCGACATTAAAACAACGTCATCTCTTTTAAATCCATATCGTTTCAATAAGTCATTATTTTTCCCAGTCTCAAGCGGCTCTTTCAAAAAAGGATCAAGACAATTATTCATTACTTTAAGTTGATCTTCACACAGCTTCTGTTTTTCAACCAGGCAGTGTTTTGTAAAACGGCTTACTGCGAGTATTTGATTGCACTGTTGAATCATCCTTCTTTTTAACTTGGAAAACTGTGGAAACACTTCGATGCCATGCGCAAGAAGGATCAGTTTTGTTTTAGGAGAAATAAGCTTTATAAGGTACCCTATCGGTAAAAGGTGGATATGGCTCATGACTACAAGCCGGCATGTTGCACCATAACTTACACTCT